>CAZHOC010000797.1:0-3633 GCA_964534295.1 uncultured Bacteroidia bacterium
TATAACATCCTCCATCTTTTTGATGGGGGATTTTTTTTGTCTTTTTTTCTCCCTTCGCGGAATATTTTTCTCCCTTCCAATGTCTAAGGGTCGTATAGGAGCTGCAGCCTAAACCATTAACTCAAATTTTAAATCAATGAAAGTTCAAATAGCAATATTATCCCTCGCATTATTATTAGGCGCTACTCAAATCTTTGCCCAAAAAGGCAGACATCATAAAGGACCAAAACATAATCCAGAAATGCGTCAAGCTATGAAAGCTTATGCAGAAGAAAATGTCCTACCCGTCATGCAAGCCCAAAGAGAAAAGCTGGATGCCTCCCTTAGTTTAAGCGAGAAGCAAACAGTAGCAGAGATCCGCGCAGAATTACAAGCATTGAAAGAAGAAGGAAAAAGCATACGCAAGGCTATGCGTCAGTCAGACGCAGAACTCACTGAAGCTCAGCGCGAAGAAATGTATGCCCACCGTAAAGAAATGCGCCAATTAATGACCCGTGCTTGGGAAATTGCTGATAATCACGAAGCAGACATTCGCAGTCTCTTCGAGGAAATTAAGCCCCAAGCCGATACTTGGAAGGATGAAATGCGCTCCATCGCAGAGCAATATCGCCCTGAAGATGCACCGGAGCGCCCAAATCGACCAGAAGGAGCCGAAGGCAGAGGCGGAGAGGGCCATCATGCCAAAGGCCGCCGAGGCGGACGTGGTGGTATGATGATGGAAATGCGTAATCCAGTACACTTTCTCCTTTGGGATGGTACAGCCAAGTCCATGCAAGCTCGCGAAGAAAAATTAGAGGTATTCCCCAACCCAGCTCGTAGTGTCAATGAAGTCCGCCTTCGTCTAGAGGAAGCAGGAAAAGTTCAAATCAAACTATTAGATAAGGACGGGAACTACCTCAAAACGGTAGTAGACGAACAGTTGAGCGAGGGCAGTCACACCCAAACCATCGATCTACATGGGTATGAGCCAGGGCTATACTTCTATCAAATCACCACTCCTAAAGGCACCCGAACCAGAAAAATCATCCTCGAATAAGCGTATAGTATTAAGTAGATAGTATGGAGAAAATTATTGAAAGTTTTAGCTCTTCCGTCTCACTACTTTATACTTTCTACTAAATACCAAAAAATAAGTATTGTTAATTGTAGTGCATCAGGCAGGGGACCTTCGGGTCCCTTTTTTAGCAAATACCATATACTGACAGATAGTATATTAGGATTATGGAATCCACGCTCCCTCTAGAAGAATTTATCCTTGCTGCGACCGTTGAACCTACTGCCTGGCATAAATCAGGTAGATTAGACAAGGCAAATAGCCTCTTAAAAACACATCCTTCTCTGCCCTATCAAAGTTTTTTGACTGCATTAGTTTATGGAGAGCGGGACATCGTACAATCCTATCTCATGCAAGACCCCAGTATCGCCACGCAAAAGCAAGGTCCTAGAAATTGGGAGCCGATATTATATGTCTGCTTTTCTGAGTATTTACGGCTCTCCGCCGAACGCCAGGCCGATTGCGTGGCTTGCGGTAAGCTCTTACTGCAAACAGGCGCTGATCCAAATGCCTTTTTCATGGCCAATAACGAAAAAGAAAGCGCTATATATGGCGCTATAGGGGTGGCTAACTCCGTAGACTTAGGAAGAGCCCTCTTAGAGGCAGGAGCAGATCTTGAGGATGATGAAGTCTACTACCACGGGGCGGAGTTCGACGGAGTCGAAGCCCTCGCCATGATGATCAAGGAGTTTGGAATATCAGAGCGACATATCAGTACCGCTTTAATGCGTAAGCTTGATTTCAAGGATTTGGAAGGTCTTCGTAAGCTGCTTGCTCTAGGGCTAGACCCTAACGATCAAGGTCATTGGGGCAAAAATGCCCTACACCAAGCTCTCTTACGATTCCGCGCCGCAGCCTTCATTGAACTTTTGCTTGAAAATGATGCAGATCCCAACGCCCTGCACTCCAACGGCCAAAGCGCCTATCAAATGGCAGCCCGCATGGGCAGAACAGACGTTTTAGCTGCCATGGAAAAAGCGGGCGCTAATACTGCCTTAAGTCCAAAAGATGAGTTTTTGGCGGCCTGTACTAGAGCTGATCAGGAGGCAGCAAGCAAGATGCTTGCGCAAAATCCCCAGATAATTGAAAGTCTCGATCCGCAGGAAGATCATCGTCTTTTGGTAGACTGCGCCCAACGTAATCAAATCGAAGTGGTCAAATTGATGCTGGACCTTGGCTTTCCTATTGATGCAAAGGATGAACAAGGCTTTACGGCCTTACTGGTAGCAAGCTGGAATGGACATGTAGAGCTAATGGAAGAACTCTTGGCCCGCAAAGCCCCTCTTGAGATCCTAAACAAATATGGAGGTACGGTAATAGACACTACTGTTTGGGGCTACTCCCATTATCCGGATCCCGATAAGCCTATGGAATTCATCCTTCAAAGATTGATTGACGAAGGCGCAGACCTTAAAGCTATTAGCCCCTATCCTACTAAGGATCCAAGAATTGATGGTTTTTTAAGTCAGTATTTGTAGTTTGATTAGCAACACTATCTCGTTGCTTCATGAAAACACCTTCCCTATTCGTCCTTCTTTTCATTCTGATTTTGAAATCTTTTGGGCTTCAAGCGCAAAACTATCGTCCTTTCCAGCCGGACTGGACCTATGTTTTTGATTGTGAATATTACCCCAATTTCGGTAATGGATCCATACAAGAGGGGCTATATGCCATGAAAGTAGACTCTACTGCCTCCGAAGGTGCAGACAGTTTATTCTACTTCAATCAGATTGGCAGGATCAGCGTTGATGGTATTTTTCCTAAGCAAGACAATTTATTTGGCCGGTATATGCGGGAAACTCCAAATGGAGAATATGCATTTTACCTTTCCGATGCTCACCTTTGGGCTGCCCCAGATACCTATTACCTCAAAACTCAAGTTCCGCTCCAAACCTCCTGGATTTATCATATCAATGATGCGGGAGATTCGATCATCGCCACGCTCGTAGATCGCCGTGAACAAAGCTTTTTGGGCATCATCGATTCCGTCATTCAGATAGATATATCAACTGGCAATAGCCTAATAATCTCTAAAAACTATGGCTTTGTCGATACCAGAGCCCTTTTCCCGGTATTTACTTATACTCATCAGCTCAGAACAAGATTACAACTCGCAGGCATCGAAAACCTTGGATTAGGGATCAAACGTCCACGACTGGTGGATTTTTATGATTATGAGGTGGGAGAGGTTTTTATGAATGCTACTTCCGGTATTTGTGATTCTTACGACTTAATCCGATATGAATGGAGAACCATATTAGAGAGGACTACCGATTCAAGTGGCACTCAGATCCAATACAAAACTCAAAACGATAAGGTCGAAATACTCAACCCTTTTGCTAGCCCCACCAACGATTGGGATACCCTATATTATGAGCCAGATACCTTTACTTTTTTCATACCAATAGACAGCAGCGCGTCAAAATTTCCTACCGACCACCTTAGCCACGACTTTACGGACTTCCTATTTATTGTGGGGCCCTATAAAAATGAATTTTGGGGTGATCGTTGGGCTTATAGATTAGCACAGTACAATCATTGGTTAGACCCTTTAACTCAAGCTCATATAAACCCAATAT
>CAZHOC010000798.1:0-3631 GCA_964534295.1 uncultured Bacteroidia bacterium
AATGAAACCTCAGCCCCTGAGAATGTAGAACAGCTCAAAGCCTTAATTACTCATTGTCAAGCGAACTGATTTCGCGACGGTTTTCCCAGCCTACCACTAGGCGGAAGCTTTCTATCATCATTTGATTTTCGGCTTGAGGTGATTCGTCAGATTGGAAGAAGCGGCGCCCCCGGTGATCGATGGCAAACTTTTCATTAGCAGAAACGAGTACGGGCTTAAACCAATTGGGTAGCTCCCCACCTTGCCAATTAGAAACCGTCCCACCATAGGTCCAGTCAAAACCAGCATATTCAAATGGATTGCCATTGGCGCGATTTAGCTCCGAGAGAGTAGTACCCACTTTGATACCTTCTGCAGTTTTCCAGCGATCGCTTTCATTGCTGATCAAAATTTCAAAGCACTGCGTGCGAGCTTCGTCTTTCCAGAAAAAAGTAAGTTCATTATCCGTTCCAGGGTAAACTACAGTCGCCAATAAGCGTCGACCTTTAAAGAAAGTCTTTATCGTCGATTCAGTATTCTTTTTGCCAAAGTGTTGGACGATCTGCCTTTCGCTAGATTGAAAACTCAGGCCTCCGATTGTTTTTGCTTGTAGATCAATAACCCAATTTACGTCCTCTTTGCAAGGCTCGGCTTGGGCCATATTTAGACTAGCGATAAAAAGCAGGAGAAAAAAAGAATGCAAGTATGTTTTCATATTTCGGAATTTATACTCACAAAAGTAAATTAATACTTTCTGCTTCGCAGAACGCTTTACTGTCTAATCTAACGTGCTTTTTGAGGAGTGATTAAGTATTAGGAAATGCTAATTCCATAAGGCTGTAAAAAGACCAAGACCTCGGGTAAAGAGAATTTTGCGCCCTTGATTTTGTTTTGTGTAGGATCAAATTGATAGTTCTGCGCAGCGCGAAAATCACTTTTGCGCAAATCATTATCCTCGAAGATCGTCCCGCTCAAATCACTTTTGCTAAAATCTGACTCTCTAAGATCGCAACTCGCAAAGTGTCCCTCCCAAACTTGGGAGTTTTTGATACTAAAATCTCGGAAGCGAATCTCTTGAAAGCTACACTTTTCCATGCGAGAGTCTTCAAAAAAGAGACTGACCGGAAAGGGGAGATCTTCGTTTAATTCCAGTCCCTTCCAACGAGATTGGTAAAAATGTAGCTCTTGCAGTTTTACATTCCCTAGTCCCAGTTCTACCCACTCACAATTGTGAAATTCACAATCGCGAAAGACTACATCATCCATATTGACTTGCACAAATTGGCAGTTATGGAAACTACATTCTTCATAGAGGCGACTATCCCATGATTGGCCGCTATAGTCTTGATTATCAAAACGTTCTTCGAAAAACTCTTCCATCAGGGTAAAACTTCAATTGAGATATCATCAATATACATCACACAAGCGTTGGCTGGTGAATTAGCGGTAATGCCCACTTGCAAACTGTGATAATAATTATGAGTGCCTTGGATTACTGTCAAGCGATCCCTTGGCAGGGTAGGGGTGTTTTCCACATCGATGAGTAGCTCACCATTCTGCCAGATTTTTACCGCCCCTTTAGCCTTTTGCCCGAGCAGGACTTCCATTTTGAGCTCCACCCACTCGTCTCGCGGAAAGGCTACTTTACTTCCTTCTTCTTGTCTCAGCGTGTTTTCTAAAAACTTATTACGCTCCAGTACCAAATAACCCACGCTATCTTCTAGGGCTACTCTGATGCCAGGCCCAGCTCCGATCGCAACGTCTTCTTCCAAATCCATCAGGAATACGTAGTCTAGATTTTCGCTGCCTTCAATATAAAACCAGCCTGTAAAAAGCACCTTTTCCCCTGCTCGGAAGAGCAATCGATTATGCGCAATATCGCTTTTGGAAGCACCATTTGTGGAGGGTTCTGCGGTGAACTTAAGGCATTGGAGACCGGAATGAGGATTGCTGCGGTCGATACTGATGGTATTTTGCTCCCCTTGCTGTTGATAATATTTCCAAATGGCCGCCTCTCCCTCCGTTAACTCATCTACACTATTGACGGCCTCAAAATCATCGACCAAAAAGGATGGCCAGCTTCTTATTCGCTTTTGGGTACAAGCGGCAAGCATGACTAAGGCAAGAACTACGATTCCAAATTGCTTCATAAGTCATATCCGATCGTCAGACCAGCCCAATGTTGATACTGCCAGTTAAAGATAAAGGAAATCAAAGGGGTATAAGCTGCCTTAAAAAACAAGCGCTTTCCCTCTTTTTGGTATCGATAGCCAATGGCTGGAATGGCTTGGCTAAATAGTTTGGCCCGAGTGGTAAAACTCACACTCAATCCCATAGCGGTCTCAAATTGGTGTGGTCTTGCTCCCCATCGTGCTTGTATGGCCAAAGGCAGGACAAAAGTAAAACCACTATTGCGATCTATGGGGAAGCCAGATAGGCCAATGCGGTAGGCTAGTGTGTGGTTTTCCGCTTCGCGGAACGTCTTTTCCCAATTGACCGAAGCTAAGCCAGCAGAACCACCCAGTTCTAGGCTCACACTTTTGGTTTGGGCTAACAAAGCGTTCCCCGCAGGGTGAGCCACAAACAAAATCAGCGATAGCAGGAAGCAACGCATACTTATTCGAGCTTCATGATCTGCTCAAGCTCTTCTTCGCTCACCGTCAATAAACCCACTGGGATCAGTCTAGGAGTCAATTCTTTCCAGTTTTCATCCTTGCGAAAAATGGCTTGAAACATGGGCAATGCATTTTTTAACTGCCCAATATTGACGAGCGATACGGCATGCCAGTACTGCATTTCAAGATTGTTGGGAAACATCTCCTCAGCAGCCGAATACTCTGCTAGGGCCTTGGTCTCGTTTTTTTCTTCAATGGCGATATCGCCAGCGTTCATATGTTCGTAAGCCCGATGTACGCGCATGAGGCGCTGTAATTCTTTGATAGGTTCTGGATGATCTTCGACCCTTAGGTCGACCAGTTTATCCGCCCAAACTTGGCCACTAGACTCGCCTTTGACGACCAAAATCGCGGCCGACTGCTTGCCTCTAATATCACCTCCTACGTCTTGTGCTGCAGCGAGAGCAGCGACCATGCGTTCCGCGAGCGGTCCCTCTGCCTTCTCAAAAGCCTCTGCCATCGCAGGCCATACCTTGTCATTTTCCATGAGATTGGCCTGAACAGAAAAGTTGTCTCCCACAAAATGCCCCGCGGCCTGGATACAATTATTTCCAGTATGGGCGGCAACATTGCCATTGACATCAAGCATCGCTACTTGGCGCACTTCTCTGCCTTCATCCCCTGCTAAGAGGGCTTCAAGACTCTGCTCGGCGCTTAAACCCGTTTTCATCAAGGCAAGGCCTTGTGGTCCGTAAGCTGGATTGACAAATGACTGAGTCGCTACCACGCCTACTCCTGCTTCTCCCCAGGTAACCAATGAACCCACCGAAAACCAATGAGATTGGACTGCTACGCCCATTTCTCCCGTATCTGGATCACGAGCCACGATAGAATAAGTATGGGCTAAAGGTTCATTGCCATAAGGCGATTGTGCCGTTAGGGCAGCAACAAGCGCAGCTAGGAGATAGATAAGAAGAAGCGTTTTGCGAAGCATAAGGTGTAAGGTTAATTCAATATCTAGAAACTGAATTTACTAA
>CAZHOC010000799.1:0-3626 GCA_964534295.1 uncultured Bacteroidia bacterium
AGGCTTATTTGAAGCATCGAATGGTGGGAACTTGAGGCGCAAATGCGGGAGGTCAATTTTTCCCAAAAACAATTTACTTAAGAAGTAGCAAGAAAACAGTATTTAATACAAAGAAAGATGGTCATAATAGCTCGACTAAAGTGACTGCTAACTGACTTAATACTGAATACTTTTGTCTAAGTACTTAAAAAGAACTGGTAACCGAGAGGGCAAAACCGTTAGAAGAGGGTACTTCTCGACAGATTCCGCCTACACACAGCAGCCCTTGTCGCTGGCGACTATAGCCAAACTGTACTCGGTTGGAGCCAAAAGCATAAGCTACCTGAGCGTTATAATAATGAACTCTTCTGCCGGGGTCAGGGTTGCCAAAGTTGTATTCATCAAACAAAGTAATGTACCAATGGGGCGAAAAGGATAATTCTGCTAAGATCATAGCCCAGCTTCCCATGTCCTGCTGAGTATGCATATACTGAAACTCTGTGCGCAGGGCGACCTTTCGTTTGATTTTATACTGTAGCTCCAAAACGCCAATTTGCGCTCTTACGGTATCAGCACCTCCATTGAAGGAACCCAATTGGATGATGTTGACATCGTAGATCATATTGATGTAAGTGAGGACAGTGGTAAGTTTTTTGTTCCACTTACGGCTGATATCAAAGTTGAAATCAGTAAAGAAAAGGCGACTTGGTCCGAAACCAAATAAGGTATTCACTTCATTGCTAAAGTTGGTCTCGTAGCGAAATGGGAAGTCAGTATAAGTAGTATCTAGCCCGTGGATACGAGAATAGTTAAAGCTTAACTGTGTACCGTATTTACCACCGAGTTTTGAACCTCTCGGAATGGTATAAAATAAGGTAGCCTGATAACCTACCTCTCCATTGGGCTGAGTCGCATAAGGATAAAGGGTTGGTAATCGGTAAGTATGAAAGCGCGAAATGGGGGGCAAGAAGTTTAGGGTCAATTCTTGCAAGCTCACGCTCCTTTCGGAGCGAAAGTCCATATTGTCCAAGCGCTTAAAACTAGCGGTAATACCAAAGCCTTTTTTGGAGTAAGCCCCATTGATGAAAAAAGCCTGGCCTGGGTTATAGGAAAATCCATTACGGTTGATAGGGTCGTTGATTTTGTAGGCGTATTCAGTATCCATGTTAAATCCGCCTCTTACCACTCTTGCTCTGGCCGAAAAAGCCCCTACATTTTCTGGTAGTCTCAAGTTTACATCATCGTCTTCCTGATATTTGCTGACTCCACTGATGCCTAGGCTAATCTTCGTTCTACTCTCTTCGAGAGCAGGAACCAAATCGTTTATCCCCAATTCTAGATCCGCACCGCGGATGATACTCTCGCTACGTTCCCAAAAATCTCGCTGCTTACCTATTATCCCTTTGATAGAAACCCCCGGGATAGGATCAAACTTCAAACGGACTCCGTCGATAGAGTTGTCAATCCCTAAGGTCCATTCTTGATAAGAACGGAAAACAATCCCATTGCCAAATTGGTCATAGAAATTACCAATGGTAAGGTCTAGCTTTTCGGACTGATAGGCGGCAAAGCGATAAGCAATGCCTTGGCCTTCATAACGACGATCAAAACCTAGGAGAGGATTGAGATAAGCTTCATAGCGAAGCCCTGCACTAAAATTATCCTTTTGATAGGTTAACTGGAGAAAGCTATTTGACAACACTTTCTCATCTACCGCTTCTGCACCAATGATAGAGTCGGGAAAAAGGTATTGAACATCAGTCTGGAAACTGCCGCTAATATTACCTGTGGAAATGGGGTTCTGAGCTTGCAGATTCGTTAGGGTAAAACCTAATATAAGTAGACATGCTAGCCCAAGAGTAAAAACCTTTCTCATGTAGATTCCTTTTGTGTGAAGCGTCAAAGATAGCAAAAAGAGATATGACAATTTTTTCATATACTCATCAAAAGGAATAGACAGGCTTAGTAACTTTTTCCCTCCTTCGCGTTAGTATAAAAGAAAACAATTCCGAAATCATGAAACGCCTTGCTCTTAGCTCCCTGCTTATCTTTTGCATTTTTTCCCTTTTTGCTCAAATAAAACCAGCTTCTGAGCCTGAGTTTACCGAGCTACCCGTTTACGAAATCAGCGAGACCGCTGCCGTGGTGGAAGTCGAAATGGCGTATGCGAGCGCCAAAGTACGCAAGCCAGAAATCAAAAAGCGATGGGAAACGCGCAAGATCAAGCAAATTGACCTCGTCTTTACCAAATACCCCCATGATTTCGAAAACTGGCTAATCAATTATGAGACCTTGTTGCAAAGGCGACTAGCCGCTTTGCAAGATTTGGACTCCACTTTGCTGACACGTCCTGAAATCAAATGGCGTTACGTCCTCCAGACCGATTGCGAGACTGAGCCAGAGGCCAAGGCCTTGTTTCATGGATTTGTCCTTTATATGGAGGATTATGACTACCGCATGGCGAGTATTGAGAAGATCCTGATCGATCGTGATGAGATAGAAGACTCTACCGCTTATGAAGTCCTAGACCGCCATCCAGAATGGCAAAGCAAGCTAGTCGTGATGGATTGGACGGGTAGTATGTATCAATACGGCGCTTCTGTCCTCTTATGGCATGCCCTCAACATCAAGGATAGTACGATCAGCCATTTTGTCTTTTTCAATGACGGTAATGCTCGTCCCAATGATCGTAAGCCCCTAGGCAAAACAGGCGGTATCTATCGCTCTCCTAGCAATGACATCGATAGTGTCCTCAATAAGATGTATGAGGTCATGGAAAAAGGCAATGGGGGCGATACGGAAGAAAATGACCTAGAAGCCATTCTAAAGGCCACCAGCCGTCTTAAAAATTATAAAGAGGTAATACTCATCGCCGATAATCGCAGTGGCGTAAGGGATCTTAAATTGATCAAATACCTTAAACTACCCGTCAAGGTTGTGCTTTGTGGAGTTGATGATAGAAATCCTGTACATACCGATTACCTAAACATTGCCCGTTACTCCAAGGGATCGGTGCATACGATTGAAGAAGATTTGGAGAATTTAGCTGCCCTAAAGGAAGGAGAAACTATCGAGATTGGGGGCTCCATTTATCGCCTGCAGAAGGGACGCTTTGTTCGCCAAGATCGCAGCTAGAGGAGAAGGAATGGGCTAATTGGGGCGACCAAAAATCAAGCCCTCAATAATTTAACAAATACCCCCTTCTATTTGCATTTTAGCCATATTCGCCTCATCTTTGTTGCCCCTCTAAGGATCGTTAGCTCAGTTGGTTTAGAGCGCTGCCTTGACAGGGCAGAGGTCATTGGTTCGAATCCAATACGATCTACCCAGCGTGTCCGTTTTGCGGATGCGCTTTTTTGTTTGACTCCACCAGAGATGAAACTACTAGTTGCGGCTACTGCTCTTGAATCACCCCTGATCCGTGAGGAGCTAAAGATGGCGCCTGTCCCAGCAAGTTCGATCGATTTGTGGCAAGGCGAGGAGTACTATTTGCTGCATACTGGTATTGGGATGAGCAATATGGCTTATGCTTTAGGTTACTTTCAGGCCAAGTATGAAGTGGAGATGGCGATCAACTTTGGCATTGCGGGTAGCTTTGATCGTCAATTTGCCCTAGGCGAGGTAGTAGAGGTGGTTTCGGACTGCTT
>CAZHOC010000800.1:0-3624 GCA_964534295.1 uncultured Bacteroidia bacterium
TGGCTGGGAAATGCTGCGGCTCAGTGAGATTGGCGCCGCGGTTGGCTTTGCCAACTGCAGAACGATATCCGGCTACGATATATGCTTCCATTATCTTTTAGTATTAAGTATGGAGTAGAAAGTATTAAGACTGCTGGAGGCTTCGAGAAAGTCCTACTAGCATTCGGGATACTTCCTGGGTTTTATTGATCAAATCTTGCGTTATCTGGGGCTTTGAATAGCCTAAATCTTTTGCGATTAAAAGCTGCGTTTCCAGTTCAAAAGCTGAGCCTAGAGCTATGCTAAGGTGATAAGCTAGTTGCTTATTAGTACCTCGGCCACATCCTTCGGCAATATTACTTGGAACGGATATCGACGCTCGTTTCATTTGGGCTACTAATCCAAATAACTCGTACTGAGGGAAGCTATTAAGTAAGGGGAAAATCTCAGTTACTAATGACCTTGATTTTTTCCAAACTTCAAGCTTCTTGAAATCATGCATTTTGCTAGTAAAAAGTAATTAGAAAAAAGTAAAGAAACTATTTCACATCCTTAGTCTTGCTAGAGACAAAAGCGTTAAACTTTTTTATTAAAAACCGTCTCTCTACTTAATACTATATACTTTCTACTAAATACTAATTCCGTAAAGGTTTGCCCGTCTGTAGCATATGCTGCATCCGCTCCTGAGTCTTCTTCTCTCCGGCTAGGCTCATAAAGGCTTCGCGCTCGAGATCGAGGAGGTATTGCTCAGAGACTACATTATCATCTCCACTCAAATCTCCACCACACATCACATAAGCTATTTTACGAGCGATCAATGCGTCATGTTCAGAGGCATAATGGCCAAACTGAAGACCTGCAACACCCGCATAGAAGGTTGCCAAAGCATTACGTCCGAGCACTTTGATGTCTTTGCGCATCGCTGGAGGTGTATAACCGGCCGCAGCCATTTCTAGTACTGCTTCTTTCGCTTCTTTAATGCGACGATCGACATTCATTACTACTCTGTCCGTAGGACGGAAGATGTTCATTTTACGCGCTTCTTCGGCCGAGGTAGCCACCTTAGCCGTTGCAATGCTCATCAAGTAATCCTGCACGATCGTTGGAGCGATCGCACCTGTCTTGCTGTAATCGTCATAAGCACGAACGGCAAATTCTTTGGTACCGCCACCACCTGGGATCAATCCAACTCCAACCTCTACCAGACCGATATAAGTCTCTGCCGAAGCCACTGCCATATCAGAGTGGAGGGTAAACTCACAGCCGCCACCAAGGGTCATTTGGTGTGGCGCGACTACTACCGGTACGCCAGAAAGACGCAGACGCATCGAAGTATCTTGGAAAAACTTAACCGCCTGATCTAACTGATCCCACTGACCTTGTCCGGCCATCATGAGCATCAACATGACGTTGGCACCTACGGTAAAGTTGGCGCCTTCATTGGCGATTACGACTCCATTATAGTTGTGCTTCTCAGCGTAGTCAATCGCTTCATGGATAGCCTTGAGATTGCCTTCGCCGATGGCGTTCATCTTGGAGTGAAACTCCACATTCAATACGCCATCACCTAAGTCGATAACCGAAGCTTCTGAGCTATTCCAGACTACATTGCCCTCACGCACGGTGTCAAGTAGAATCAATGACTCAGCGCCTGGGATAGTTTGGTAAGACTTGCTGCTCGGAGAGTAGAATTTGCGTTGGCCGTTTTCTACTTTGTAGAACGTTTTGTGTCCTGCTGCGATCATTTCGTTGATCCAGTCGGCCACTTTGAGTCCAAGGCCTTCGAAATGAGACATCGTCTTTTCGATGCCAATCATGTCCCAGCTTTCAAATGGGCCTTTGTCCCAACCAAATCCAGCGCGTACCGCGTCGTCGATCTGATAGAGCTCATCCGCAATCTCAGGGATACGATTAGAAACGTAGGCAAACAAGCCTAAACTTGAACGACGTGTAAATTCACCTGCTTTGTCCTCTGCGTCGAAGAGCGTATTCATGCGCTTGGCGAGCTTACTAGACTTCTTGGCGATTTTTACGCTTGGTAGATCTGGCTTGATCTTATCGCGATATTCTAAAGTATTGAGGTCAAGCGAAAGGATCTTACGCTTACCTTTTTCATCCTTAGTCTTTTTGTAAAAACCTTGTTTGGTCTTATCGCCCAACCACTTATTGTCGAGCATTTTTTGCATGAAATCTGGAATCTTAAAGATATCATGCTGTTCATCGTCTGGGCAGTTGTTGGCAATACCGTTCATCACGTGCCCAGAAGTATCCAATCCTACCAAATCGCTAAGACGGAAGGTACCTGACTTAGGTTTACCACTTACTGGACCAGTCAATGTATCCACTTCTTCAATCGTCAGACCCATGTCCTGAACGATTTGGAAGATATTGCTGATGGCATAGATACCTACACGGTTGGCGATAAAGGCAGGCGTGTCTTTACAAAGTACAGTTTGCTTACCCAAGAAGATATCGCCATAGTGCATCATAAAGTCAATGATATCACTATCAGTATCTGGACCAGGAATCACCTCTAACAAACGCAGATAGCGCGGTGGGTTGAAAAAGTGAGTTCCGAAAAAGTTTTTGCGGAAATCTTCGCTACGGCCTTCCTGAATCATATGGATCGGAATGCCAGAAGTATTGGTCGTTACCAGACTTCCTTCTTTGCGGTATTTCTCGACTTTTTCGAAGATAATGTGCTTAATGTCTAGTCGCTCTACTACGGCTTCCAACACCCAATCACAATCGGCGATCTTCTCAAAATCATCATCGAAATTGCCAGTGGTGATCAGTTTGGCGCTGTCTTTTACATAGAGGGCAGCAGGTTTGCCTTTGATTGCAGCAGTTAAGGCATCATTGACGAGGCGGTTGCGTACAGCCTTGTGCTCAAGGCTTAGTCCTTTGGCTTGTTCTTTTGCGTTTAGTTCTCGGGGGACGATGTCCAGCAGCAGTACTTCGACACCAATGTTGGCGAAGTGACATGCGATACGGGAGCCCATCACGCCGGAACCTAGTACCGCTACCTTTTTGATAGTGCGGTATTGGGGGTTACGGGTTTGTTGCGTTGCTTTTTCAGCTACCAGCATGAGGATAGTTTTTGATTACTTCTTGTATTGAATCCATCACTTCAAAAAAAGTGACGAGTTTTTCCTGAGGGATATTATTGTACAGCTCTTTGTTAAAGCCGATCACTACTTCTTTGGAGACGGCTTTTTTTCTTAGGCCTTCCTCTGTAAGGAAGATACGCACCATCCGACCATCATTAGGGTCGGCTTGGCGATATATATAGCCTCTTTCTTCCAATTTGTTGAGCATACGCGTGAGACTGCGTGCCTCCATACCCATAAGCGGGGCGATTTTGGTCGCGGGCGTCCCTTCTTTATCATCTATGTGTAAGAGGACAAAGCCAATATTCGTGGTGATGTCTTGTTTTTGAGCGAGTTGATTGTACATGCGAGAAATCGCTAACCAAGTCACTTTGATATCAAAGCCAATGGCACGTTTCTGCTCTTTAATATTGATTTCCACTATACGGCGGATATGAAGTTGAAGGCTCTACAGCATAAAATTGTATGCATGCATACAATTTTACAAAAATCGCCCTCGAAAAGCAAGGCATCAAAAAAGGGAAAGCTTACGGCT
>CAZHOC010000801.1:0-3624 GCA_964534295.1 uncultured Bacteroidia bacterium
ATCTTGATCAAAGGCAGGAGGATAAATTTATTGTCTTTACCTCGCATCGAGCCGTAGGCAAAAAGAAAAAGAAAAAACGGATTGACCCCAATACGGGTGAACCCAATAATTCTGACCTCTACGCTGTCGTCATGGAAAACGACAGTACCTTCGGCGCAGAAAGTATCCGTCTCGAAAAAATTGTAAACGACAAAAAGCGTAACAATGGTTCTGCCAGCTTTACTGCTGATGGATTGACCATGTACTTCACCATTTGTAATACAAAAGCCAACAAAAACGGTTGTAGTATCTTCACTTCTCGCTACAATCCTATCAAAAAGCAGTGGGGTAAGCCTCAGCTAGTAGAAGGGATTGCCGGTAAGCAAGAAAAGATCATCAACTCTCGTGGCAAGACAAAGTTGCTACCGACTAATGACCGTCAGCCGATGGTTTCACGCGATGGTCGTACGATTTTCTTCGTTTCTGATCGCGATGGTGGTGAAGGTGGATTTGACATCTGGTTCTCTCGTCGTCTAGGTACTGGCTGGTCTGATCCAGTAAATGCTGGTGCAAACGTCAACACTGCTTTTAACGAGTACACTCCATTCCTTAACGACAATGGTAATATCCTTTACTTCGGATCTAATGGTCGTGGAGGCTTTGGTGGTATCGACCTTTACAAGGCGGAAGGAGCTGTTGGAGATTGGGCAGAAGCTGAGAACATGAAGTCTCCCCTAAACTCTAGCTATGATGATTATGGAGCGATCTTCTTAGATAATGATTCTACAGTAATCTTTACCTCTGATCGTCCCGGCGGAGCTGGTGGAGATGATATTTATTGGGGACGTTTTATTCCGTTCAACAGAATCAACCTCAATGTATCTGTTCACGGGGTCGTAAGAGACAAGGTAACCCAGTTGCCGATTCCTTATGCTACCGTTACTCTCTACGAAATCAACGAGGATAACACCCTGACTGAGCTTCAGATCTATGAAACTGGTCAAGACGCTGCCTATGAATTTCCATTGACAGTAGACAAAAACTACAAAGTGTTGGGTAATGCTCCTGAGTATCTCGCCAATGAGGAAGACTTCAGTACCTTCGAAATCATGGAGGATACAGACCTAGAGAAGAACATTGACATCGAGCTTGATCCAATCGATATCTCTAAGGTATTCACCCTACAAAACGTATACTACGATTTTGATGAGTATTATCTGCGCGCAGATGCCCTTGAAGAGCTACAAAACCTCCTCAAGATCATGCGTCAGAATCCTAATATCACTATCCTGCTAGAAGCTCATACTGACTCTAATGGCTCTGAGCCATACAATGTCGAGCTCTCTAACAACCGTGCTCGCGCGGTAATCAAGTACCTCGCACAAAATGGCATTGATCCAGGGCGTGTGGCTTGGTTAGGCTATGGTGAGTCTCGTCTCTTGATCTATCCAGAGATGACGGATGAAGATGAGCAGGCTAACCGCCGTACAGAGTTTCGCATCACCTCGATCAACTTTGGCGACGATAGCTAAGCTGATTTATTAAAAATATTTGACGCGGCGATAAAGCACCTGCTTTATCGCCGCGCTTCGTTTAATCCCTGCCTGTATTTTTTGTAGCTTTGCAAACTCAACAACAAAGCTATATGTCCTCCAATTATTCCCAACGTGGGGTTTCTGCCGGAAAAGAAGATGTTCATTTTGCTATCAGCAAACTAGACCAGGGCTTATACCCTCGTGCTTTTTGCAAAATCAGCGCTGATAGAGTAGGTGGAGACGACGCCTATTGTAATATCATGCACGCCGACGGCTCAGGTACCAAGTCCTCACTTGCCTACCTCTATTGGCGTGAAACAGGCGATTTGTCGGTCTGGGAAGGCATTATTCAAGACGCAGTGGTGATGAATTTGGACGATATGCTTTGTGCGGGCGCTACCACGGGCTTCTTGTTTTCCAATACCATCGGTCGCAATAAGTTTCTGATTAGTCGTGACGTATTGGCCACTATCCTCAATGGTATGGAAGGCTTTTTTGCCATGCTACGGGAGCATGGTATAGCCATCGAAAGTACCGGAGGGGAAACCGCTGATGTCGGTGATGTCGTGCGTACGATGGTGGTGGATGCAACCGCTTTCTGTAGAATGAAGCGTTCACGAGTAGTGACCAACGAAAAAATACAAGCCGGTGATGTCATCTTGGGACTCAGTAGCTTTGGGCAAGCCAGCTATGAAACCGCCTACAACAGTGGGATTGGGAGTAATGGGTTGACTAATGCTCGACATGATATGCTTTCCCACGAGTATGCAAGCAAATATCCTGAGTCTTTTGATGCTGCCGTCCCGGAACACTTAGTCTATGCTGGGCCGCACAAATTAACTGATATTGAGCCAGAGACAGGTCAGCCAATTGGTAAGCTTTTGCTAAGCCCCACCAGAACCTTCTTACCCCTTATGCACAAAGTGCTTAATCAGTATTTTGATCAAGTCAATGGTTTGATACATTGTACCGGAGGTGGACAAACCAAGTGTCTAAAGTTCGTTGAAAAGCTGCATATCGTAAAAGATAATCTTTTCGCTACGCCACCAGTATTCCGTTTGATTCAAGAAGCGAGCAAGGCGAGCTGGAAAGAAATGTATCAGGTATTCAACATGGGACACCGCTTAGAGATTTATACCAACGAAGATACGGCCAAAGCCATAATTGATATGGCTGCTGAATTCAACATTGATGCTCAGATTATCGGGCGTTGCGAAGCCGCTCCTAGCAACAAGTTGACAGTGGTGGGGGAAGAAACAGTGGTTTATGACTCCCACTAATTAGCGACATCCCACAAAAAAACGGGCTTCACAAAAGTGAAGCCCGTTTTTTTATTCAATCTGAATCGGCGACTAGCCCTGATTCAATTTCTTTAGTTCCATGACTGCAGCAGGCTTATATGGGCCATACTGAGCATTTTTGAAGCCAGCTCGAGCTCGTTCTGTATCACGAGTCTTTTTAGCTGCCATTCCCATCATAAAGCTGTATTTGGCTTTGGTTTTTGGATCGATACCTGCTTGGAGCAATTGCTCGATTGTGCCGATAGCTTCGCCATAACGACCGCCATTGTATTCAGCTTGAGCTTTCATCGCTAGCAGAGCCGTTGCGCCCTTTTTGGGTTTAAGATTGAGGGCTTGGTTGATGGTTCTCAAAGCTCCACCATAATCCTTGTTCTCCATTTGAAGACTGGCAACTAAGCGGCACATACCCGCTTGACGATCTGGATTTTTCTCCATTTGCAAGGCCTGCTGATAGAATTGAATAGCTTGGCCTTTATTGCCTTCCTTACGGGCGATTTTGCCTTTTAGGATGTATGCACTAGCAAAACTACGCTGTAGCTCGAGAGCTTTCGCGATATAGCTTTCACATTCACGGTATTCACCGTTGAGGTAATAGCTAACGGCGATTTTGTAATAGTAAACGTGATTGTTTTCCAACATTTGCTGGGCAATCAAAGGCTTATAACGGCCAAAGTTTGCCTTACTCCAAGCGGCTTTTGCACCAGCGTTGTCACCGAGATTGCTAAGCGCAACCCCATAACCATAATAGTACTTAGCCTTTTCCGCTGGAGTAGCAGTCTTTAGTCTTTCAGACGAAAGCGCTTGCTCAT
>CAZHOC010000802.1:0-807 GCA_964534295.1 uncultured Bacteroidia bacterium
TTGGTGGATTTCAAGCGGGGCACAGGATACCAAGACACTGCATAGGGTGCAGCAAAGCAAGAATGTTCGCATGGAATTACAAGAGTTAAAAACAAGTATGGTAAAAGTCTAGAATTTGAGATACTTCCAAAAGTCGGAATAAGCCACATTCTTGCGTAGGGAATCTGTGCAAAAAACAAGACAGTATTTATGTGCTAAATCGACTACTGTTTTTCCCTTTTAAGGGCTTCTAGGACAAAAATCCCTAAATTCCCTCTTTCTAAATCCATTACGCATGCTGCTTCGTTTTTGCCTTTTCTTGCTTTGTACTAGCTTTCTTACACCCTTGAAGGCGCAAATCAAGATCCTTCCCTTGGGCAATTCGATTACACAAGGTCGTTCTGGCTATCCATCCTACCGGCAAGCGCTTTGGCAAATGTTTAGCGAGGCAGGCATAGCGGTTGATTTTGTAGGCAGTGTGGATGCCCCCTTCTTATGTGAGGAGGAAGCTATAGAGGGCTTTGATTCGGAGCATGAAGGCCATTGGGGCTATCGGATTGATCAGATTCTGTCCCACGATGGTATGCACCAAAACTGTATTGCCGCTAGCGAGCAAGGGGGTCTGGCCCAATGGCTACAAAACTATGAAGCGGATGTGGCGCTGGTTCACCTTGGCACCAATGACTTATTTCAAAAATCTTGGTTCGAGTCTTCGGAGTCCCTGCTCAACACCACCTTAGCAGAACTAGCTGAAGTGATAAAGCTCCTTCGCCAGGACAATCCCCAAATCATTATCTACCTGGCCCAGCTCATCCCTGTCAATGATCC
>CAZHOC010000802.1:817-3622 GCA_964534295.1 uncultured Bacteroidia bacterium
GATTTGAGTGCTTGATTGTAGCGTATGATCAAGCACTCAAATCTTTTGCTCTCCAAAGACAATCCCTACAATCAAGCACTCAAATCTTTTGCTCTCCAAAGACAATCCCTACAATCTCCCCTGATTTTGGTAGATCAATACGCAGACTTTGATTGGGCAACAGACTCCTATGATGGCGTGCATCCCAACAGTATCGGAGCGCAAAAGATGGCCCATAATTGGTTTAGAGCCGTGACTTGTCCTTTATCTGCCGCTGCGCGGAACGCTCAACTCTCCCATTGGCAATCGACGGTTTGGATACCCGAGACACTGCGTTCGGCGAATAGCCTAACAGTCCTAAACGAGAAAGGGCAAAAGATCTATAGCCAAAGTCAAATCCCTCTCCAAATCAATCTATCTAACTGGCAATCAGGCTTGTACTATTTTATTTTTGAAGACTCAACTCCCTTGGTTCGTAAACTCTGGCTGTAGTAGTATCATGCCTAGCACGAATAATGAGAGCTTACCGTATTTATACCTATTTCCTTAGAGGCTTTCCCCCAATTCCCACTCCTTTTTTGACAAACTGAATGCTATGGGCTATGTTTAGTTCCGTCATACCAAATATTTGACAGACTAAAACACCCTAAATCATGAAAAACTTGCTCAATCTGTTAATGGCAGTATTGGCCCTTACTTTAGTAGCTTGTACCGAAGTGAACAAAGGAAAACCCATAAGCGAGGGTCCGGCTCCGGACACGGTAAATATTAAAATTCCCAAACCAGACCTACCAGATTCCATATTAGCACTGATCCCTGCAGGAGGAAAGCTCCCCTCATTTTACGTAGACCCAAGGATAAGCAGTTTAGCTATGATTGCAGAAGGCTCGAGTACCAACTGTGACCCTGGCGGAGAGGGGACCATTGACAATGACGAAGGTAGTTGGCGGCAAAATTGGATTGATAAATGGGTACCCAAAAACGGCGAAAGATGGGACCTGAAATTGGGCAATAACACCCTTGGCCCCAATTGGATTGTTGATCGAGCTCGTTTGCCCGAACGGGTAGGCAATTATAATTACTTCAGGATTTATTTTGGCTATGTCTCATCTTGTTACCATGATGAGAATATGATTTGCCTGTTTTATAAGCCGCTAGATGACGATTGTAATCCAGTCGAAGGCTGCCCATATATGTTTCAGGATACTCAAGGCTCTGCTCATTATTGCTTAGGAGGTTGTCCTGGCGTTGATCCTAATACGGGCGGCGATACACATGCCTCTGTAGCATGGGCGTCTGACAAAACCCAGGCATTTAGAGAGTTATATGGGCTTAGTGATGAAGAAGGGGGCAATGTTTACACCTCACCATCAGGGGATAAATTTACCATGCCGCTGGCCTTTACTTACAGCTCATCTTCTTTTTTAAGTCTTATTAGCACAGAGCAGCGTTGGCTATACGCCCATATGGGTTTAAAAGAAACAGCAGCGGGCGAATATGAATTCAAACTCATTTTTAAGGACGATCCTAATCATCCTAGTACGATTGAACCAGGAGAAGGAGATGCGCACTATGTGGATTTTGCCGCCCCTTGTCCGCGACTATGTGGGAATAATGACCCCATACTTGGATTATAGAAATTAAAAATCTAATCATTCCATTCATGAATACCTTATCTAATTCTTGGACCATAGGCATTTGGGGCCTATTGGCAGTTAGTCTTCTTTTGAGCTGTAAAAGTGACAAAAAAGAAAGGACAAGCTCCGCAGGAAGTAACAATAGCTGTCAAATTGATGATAAAAAAGTACCCTTTATTGATGTTGCAGAATGGGTAATAAACTGGGGAAATCTTTGGGCGGATCAACTTGGCGAAGAACATGCCCAATACGGAAGTTGGGGCGAATATTTCACTACAGATATGTCGACCTTTGTAGACTTTATTACAGATTATGATCGATTCAGAGTCTACTATGGAATCTGCCCTAACTCAGATCAGACAGAACTTTATCCGACCCTATTATTGGCCCCTATCGATGAAAATTGTAATAGAATACAACAAAGCTGTATTTATAAATTTGATTCCTCACCAAATAATTGTACTGCCAATACCTGCGACGGTGAAGATTATCTAATCAGTATTACCGAGGCTGAGGAATGGGCTGATGCCTTTAGAGGTGGCTTCGGTATTTCCGAGGAGAACAGTATTATTGATCCATTCAATACCAACAAGTTTTTCGTACCTCTTGCCCTTAACTATAAGACCGACAGTTTTCTCCTAAACTTTGATTCAAACGCGAGCAATCTTTACGCTTTTCCAGTTCTTGAGCCTGCGCCATCCAGTGAAACATCCTATGATTACAGTTTCAAAATTGTATATGGTGGAGCAAGTGCATTTACTCCTCCACAAGGGGGAGCTGTAGATTATATTGATTTTGCAGCACCTTGCCCTCGACTTTGCGGCAATTCGACGGATGTTCTTCTTGGCAACTGAAAATAAAAATTCTCTCGATGAGTTTGGGCGAGGTTTTTCAATCAATATCTTACGCGGCTCAGTATGCTCCTGCTATTCCTCTAGTGATTGCTGTCTTCTTCAGGAGGCATCTATCAAGAGCCCAAATTTGGCTAGCAGGAGCTATACTGTTCAGTGGCATTATTGAAATTTGCTCCACATATTACAAGAATTATTATGGCACTAACCTACCCCTTTATCATTTATATGTAATAGGGGAGTTTGGGTTTCTAACATTGGTTTTTGGTCATATATACCATAAACCAATCCCTCGAAATCTTCTTATACCCAATCTACTTATCTTCCTGCTCCTTGCT
>CAZHOC010000803.1:0-3619 GCA_964534295.1 uncultured Bacteroidia bacterium
GACGCAGATGGAACGATAACAGGCGTTGAGTTTTTTGTCAATGGTGCATCGGTCGGAACTGTCAATACAGCTCCTTGGCAATTGCCTTATGTGATTCCAGCTAGTGGTGTTTACAGTGTCTACGCCATCGCGACTGATGATGATGCCAACAGTACAACTTCTACGACGATCCAATTTACGGCTAAGATTCCGCCTACAGTAAGTGTAAGCGCTCCACTAGACGGAACGATTTATCCTGCTCCGCAGGCGATTACCCTCGAAGCGACCGCTGCGGACCCTGATGGCACAATAACAGAGGTAGAATTCTTCGTCAATGGTGCTTCTGTAGGTGTAGTTAATGCTGCCCCATGGCAATTGTCATATACGATCCCTGCTGCTGGGGCCTATGATGTCTATGCCGTCGCAACGGATGACGACGGTAATGCATCCAGCTCAGCTACTATACAATTTAGTGTTCCGATCACAACACCCATTGTTAGTATCATCTCACCTCTTGACGGAACAGTATTTAATACTCCTCAAGTAGTGAGCATTGAGGCGAATGCGGTAGATCCTAATGGTTTTATTACTAGCGTACAATTCTATGTCAATGGCGTTTCAGTGGGCTCTTCTTTCTTTAGCCCCTGGCAAATTGGATTAAATGCTAGTTATGGTACCTATGATGTCTATGCCGTAGCAACAGATAATCAATCTAATTCAACGATCTCCGATACTATCCAATTCTCGATCACCGCTGTACCCGTAAACATGGTGGAGATACAAGTAGATGTGGCAGATGATGATGGCATTGAGAAAAGAGATGGAAAAGTGGACTTAGACAAGGATTGGATCGAGATGGCCGAAAAAGGCAATCAAGATTATGTCTTAGCTGCTTACAGATTTACAAATATCCCCCTAGGTCCCAACATTAAAGTGGACAGTGCCTTTTTGATCTTCCAAAGCCGAGGCTCTGACGATCGAGATCCAGTTGATCTATTGATTTATGGTGAAGACAATTTCAATCCAACAACTTTCACTAATACTGATGGAGATCTAAGTGATCGTCCTCGTACTCAAACGATGATCCCTTGGGTGCCAGAATCATGGCCCAATGCCTCGGTCGAACATCGATCTGCTGATATTGCCAGCCTCGTCCAAGAAATGATCGATATTCCCGGTTGGGCAAATGGCAACGCCATGAGTTTCTTTATTGCGGGTGAAGGTAAGCGTTCGGCATATGCCTACGACAATGACCCCACTAAAGCAGCAAAGCTGAAAATCTTCTATACCGATCTAATCCCTTCTCCCAATACTGCTCCGAGTATTGAGTTTGCTGATTATGATTCCAGCCTCAGTCGTATAGATCTAACGGTCATTCCTTTGAGGGTCAATGTACAGGATACAACGGGTGAAATCAGTCAAGTAGCCTTTACGATTAATGGCGCGCCCTTAGCGACTGATACAGACTATCCTTTCGAAACTAGTTTTATCCCAGGGACAAATGGCACTTATGAAGTTATTGCCTTAGTTACCGATGACGGAGGCCTGTCGGCTGCCGATACCCTGAACATTGAGGTTGATAATACGGTCTTAGTACAAACGGAAACAGGGCAAATTAATCAGACTAATGCTGATGGGGAAGAAGCTGAATCCGGATTTGTCGAAATCTCAGATCAATCCATCCAGTTAGTCAAGGAGAAAAATGCTGGCGAGCAAACAGTGCTTTTCCATTTTGATGGCATGGAAATACCGGCCGGAGCACACATTTATGAAGCCTATATTCAGTTTTCTACTCAAGATGATAAACTGAATTACCATCCGATTGATATAAATATTAGAGGGGAGTATGAGGCTAATTCGGCACTCCTACAAAACTTGAATAATGACATCTCTAGTCGCTCCTTAACCCAAACTGCGGTTAATTGGCGTCCACGAATCTGGATCACAAAAGACGAAGCCGGACCCAATCAGCGTACTCCCGATCTCAGCAAAATAGTAGCAGAAATGGTCGGGCATCCAACTTGGACTGACAATAGCCCTCTGAGTTTTGTAATGTCAGGAATGGGCTCAAGAGCCGCTCATTCCTTTGATAGTGATCCTACCCAAAGTGCTGAACTTGTCATTAAATACAAACCAGAGCTTCCGCTTGCAAGAGGACCCTATCTACAAATGGGCTCTGATACGAGTATTGTAGTACGCTTTCAAACCCAAGGCGCTAAGACCACTGAACTACGCTACGGAACAAGTTTGGCCAACCTCAATCAAAGTATCCAGAGCAGTGGAGCTGTGGTGGATCATCGTTTCCCGATTGAGGGACTAATGCCCAATACACGCTACTATTACGAAGTAAGAGTAGGAGGGCAAGCTGTTGCGCCCGCTTCTAATCTGCAATATTGGGAAACCGCTCCTACTGTAGGGGCTACAGACACCCTAAGGGCTTGGATTCTGGGAGATGCCGGAACTGCCAATGCCGACGCTCGCGCAGTGAGAGATGCTTACTACAATTACTTAGGCAATGCACATGCGGATATGATTTTGATGCTGGGAGACAATGCGTTCCCGGAGGGTACCCAAGATGACTATCAAAGTGCTGTCTTTGAAAATATGTATGAGGAGCTGCTGGCCCGGACCGTTTTGTGGACTACAGCGGGTGAGCGAGACTTTGCCAATGGTTTCACGGATTCAAATACTGAACTTGGGCCTTATTACGACATCTTTGATTTGCCACGTAATGGGGAAGCAGGTGGCATGGCTTCCGGCAGCGAAGCCTATTATTCCTACAATTATGGCAATGTACATTTTGTGTCTCTGGATGTATTTGGGACAGACTTGAGCCCTGCGGGCAGTATGTTGGCTTGGCTAAATGCTGATCTAAGCACCAATACCCAGGACTGGAACATCGCTTTCTTCCATCATTCGCCCTACTCCAAAGGAACTGCTGACTCGGATACAATGGCCATTATGCAGGCTGTTAGGCAAAACATCTTGCCGATACTAGAAGCAAATGGGGTTGACTTGGTGCTCAGTGCTCACAGCCAAGGCTATGAACGATCGTTCCTCAGCGAGGGCCACTTTGGTAGCTCTGAGACCCTAACCGATAGCATGCTTTTGTCTGAGCGTTCGGGGAACCCGGCTATTGATGGACCCTACGCCAAATCACCTACCAATGGACTAGGCACCGTTTATGTAGTCAGCGGTTCTGCGGGTACTACAGGCCCGGCTAGCTACGGACATCCCCTAATGTACCAAGGCGAGTCTCGGATGGGGTCTTCGGTATTGGAGGTCTTCGACCGAACGCTTGACTTTAAGTTCCTCGATACGACCGGAAATGTATTCGATCATTTTCAAATCATAAAAGGCGAAGCGCCTGAGGTGAGTTTGCTTACACCGGCTGATGGGGCGGTAATGCCTGCTCCGCAAAACGTTTCTATCTCTGCTAATGCCACCGACGCTGACGGTAATGTGGTGAGCGTAGATTTCTGGGTCAATGGTAGCTTAGTAGGCAGTGATTTGACCGCTCCTTGGTCTCAAGCATGGACTCCCGCTGCCAATGGTATCTATGAAATCGTAGCGGTAGCTACCGATGATGATGGTATAAAGAGCTACTCCAAACCTTACAGCCTATTTGTAGGGACGAGCT
>CAZHOC010000804.1:0-3618 GCA_964534295.1 uncultured Bacteroidia bacterium
TACAATGGTACTGAATGGGCTCCTGACACGATTAACTCAGATGAAGTTCTCTATGACGCAAGCGTAATTCCTACTACCGATAATACTATCGATTTAGGCTCAGCTACCTTCCGCTGGAGAGATGCATATGTGGCCAATGGTATTACCACCACCTCCGACATGAGAGCAAAAACGAATGTCGAGGATCTCGATTACGGAATGGAAGAGATTATGGCCTTACGCCCAGTACGTTACAACTGGAAAGGAGATGCTACTATGGAACAGAAGCTTGGATTGATTGCGCAGGAGATGCTGCCTATCATTGGTGAAGTTGTCCAAACGCATGAAACTCGCATCAACCCTGAAACAGGGGAAATGGAAACTGTGGAACTATCTCTTTTTGGTGTAAATTATATGGAACTGCTACCGGTCCTCATCAAAGGCATGCAGGAGCAACAAGAGACTCTTCAGACGCAACAACAACTACTCGAACTTCAAAGCAAACAAATCGAGCAGCTTGAAAAACGTTTGGAGCTACTAGAAAACAAATAATAATCGTCCAATACATCCTCAATGCTGACTCTTCAAACAATTGAATTGAAAAATCAGCATTGAGGTTTGGACATATTAGCCTTAGATCCTATGAAACGGACCTTATTAACCATCCTTGGTATAGGTATGCTCTTAAGCAGTATAGCTCAGTTGACGATCGATCACTTTGCCATCGTCCCGATGGGGGGGGAGCGAATTGACTCTTCTTTTAGTGTTACCTACACCATTGGTCAAGTGGAGGTGAAAACCTTAACCGCGAATAATGGAAGCTTAATTTTGACCCAAGGATTTCAGCAGCCAGAGCTTTTGGGAACTGATATCGAAGATGATCTGGATATCCTTCTCAACTATCAGCTATATCCCAATCCTACGGATCGCTTCCTTACGGTAAAATTAACTACGGATAAGATCGTTGATCTAGAATTGGAAATCGTCAATATACTCGGCCAACCCATTGGTATTCCTGCTCAACGCAAAAAAGTACAAGGAGTATGGGAAACCCAGTTTGATTTAGAAGGTACCGCCGAAGGATATTACCTTTTGATGCTCCGCTCCGCCGATGGAAAAATCGGAGGTGCTTGGAAGGTGCATCGACTTGACAAATAGGAAAATCTATAATGAAAAGACTCTTTATACTCTGCCCAATTCTGTTAGGCTGCTTTCTTAGCCAAGGACAAGTTCTTGAAGCGACCAGTAATCAGCTTAGCTTGGATTTTGGCTATCCTGAGCTTCGTTTTAAAAATGATGCGATCCAATTTATCGATGAAAATGATAATGGTATCATTGATCCCGGAGAGGGAACGATCATTCGACTCGTGATCGAAAATTTAGGCAAGTATCCAGCAAAAGATGTGAGACTGCGCCCCCAGGAGCTTAACCAAATCAATGGGCTCGAATTGCCAGAAGAAATTGAGGTTGGAGATATCCAGGCCGGTGAACAAAAAGTAGTGCAAGTAGGAGTGGCAGCGGCAGATGAGCTAGATACGGGTACCGCTAACTTTATTTTCTATGCCAAAGAAGCGGCAGAGCAAGGTCGGGTATCTGTGGTTTATGCAGTAGCTACAGTAGTTGATCCTAACGAGTAAAACACGCTCATCAAAAAACGCGCTAGTAAGAATATGCTTCTTACTAGCGCGTTTTGCTTATTGCTAACAGGATTATTTTGCTGCTACAGGAACTGTGATGAGAGTGTTTTCCCAGCCGATATACATATTCTCTTTATCAAAGAATATGGCCATCAACTCTATTGTATCTTCTGTACTCCCTGCGGGAACGCTCACCGTCATGACATCTTTTTTCTTATCGTGGCGATAGGCTCCCCACTGATCTAATTGTGAGTTCAACACAATTTTCCACTCAGATTCTCCTGGGATCGTAAACAGCGTATAAGTACCCGCTTCTACTTCTTCTCCAGCAATGGTGACATCTGTATAGAAACGGATTTCAGTTGCTTCATTTGCACCTGTCCGCCACACTTTGTCATACTTTACCAATTTGCCAAAGATTTCTCGTCCATTCATAGATGGACGTCCGTATACTACTTTAGCGATGGTCTCACCACCTGCTCTGAGGTAAGAGATATCTGCTGGACTTTTGTCTGCCTTGGGAACTTTTTGCCCGAAAGCGAGTTGAGTTGCCGCCACAAATAGTAGCAAACTCATCCATTTGATCACATTTTGCTTCATCTTGTAATAAAATTGGGGTGTTGTATTTGTACCCATCAACAAAAACGGGCACTTTTTGTTAACTTTGTTTTTTAATGAATATAAACCCTCTTGAACTTTCAAAAGCCCGTGCCGCTAGAGCTGCGATAGAAAGGCTCTACATCGAAATGCGCCACCTTTTCAACAGTGGTGTCTACCGGCACGCAGGAATGGCAGGACAAGTCCTTAACGAAGCCCTCCTGACCCTCAGCCCAGAGATTTATGGCTCCATGGCCGAACCTGAAAAAGTCGAGCTCGACGGCCTCGTCTATGTCATGGATCGTCTGCCCAAAGGCATCGAAGAGTGTCGTTTGATTAAGCTGATCTCCGAAGAAGGTTATAAAGAATCCGACTTTGAAGTAATCACCCCTTATGCGCGTCGCCGCAATTGCTACCGAATTGACTCCGAGCAGATGTTTATTGAGGTTACGCGTGGGCGAAGTGAGATCTACGATATCCTCACTCACTTGACCTTCATGTATATGGAGGCCGAAAAAATCAAAGAGCATGTCCTAGACGAAAATGGAGAAACCAGTTTTGAATGGCAAAAACTAGCCGCCATCGTCGAAGGAGAAGCAACTCTCACCGATAAAAACGTAGAAACGGCCTTTGCCTACCTAAGTACCATTCTGGGACGGACTTTTGCCGAAACGCAACGTGCCCATGAGAGACTAAAAGCGCATGCATCTACCAATAATGGTCTCTTTCATGTGGTTTATTGGCTAGGAAAAATCGCTATTGAGGAGGAGCTAGAAGCTTTGCCTCGCGAAGTCAGTTTTTCGCCTACGCTGCGCGAACGAATCGGTCATCACATCTATGGGGAGCGTTGGGCCAATCAAATCAAAGACTATCTCAAAAAGGAGAAACTCCTTGATCGCCCCCTTCATATCATTAGTGCTAACCTCCACTCTGTGCTCAATAGTCTTTATGCTTACCCGGCTTTGAAAAAGACGCTGGGCAAAAAGGTGAGTATCCTAGAGCTGGCAACCCAGTTAAGTGTAGAAGAAAATCGTCGTCTTCGTCGCCGAGTAGAAAAATATGCTGCAGAGCATGGGATGACGGTCCTCAAGGACCAGTTTGGAACCAATATTTCTGTTCAAATCATCGATACTGAGAAAATTGATTGGAACAAAATAACCCCAGAGCTTCCGCTCAAAAAGGCTCCGAACAGCAAAAAATCACCCGTTATCGTTGTCATGGACTACGCTTTTGGAGAGCAGGCTTACGAAACGATGGATGAGCTTCTCAAACCTATCGATGGAGATTCTACCAAAAAGGCCCGTAACCTAAATGTAGCCTCTATCAATATCATGGGTAAGGCTGGTATCCTACATGGGGGCCAGGGAGATCTCATGGTCCCTTCTTCTCACGCCTTTGAAGGCAC
>CAZHOC010000805.1:0-3617 GCA_964534295.1 uncultured Bacteroidia bacterium
CTACTATTATCGTTCAGATCATTACAATTTTGCCAGTAAGGGGATTCCAGTCATCTTTTACTTCACCGGTACTCATCCAGATTACCACCGCCCAACCGATACCGTCGAAAAGATTAACTACGACAAGATGGCCCATATCGCGAAATTGGTCTTCCATACTGCTTGGGAGCTTGCCAATCGCGAGGAACGCATCGTGGTAGACTCAAACAAAAAATAATAGGCCAACATAAAAAAAGGCTGGAATGCTGGTTTAGTTGAGCAAAAGATTCAACTTTTCAAGCATTCCAGTCTTTTTCTTTTTTACCGCTGCGCGGAACGCTTATCTCAATAATGGTAGACGTTCTGCGAAGCAGTACCAATGCCAATTAGATCCTTTGACGGGGCTCAGGAAGAAAATTTGATTGTTTCCTCAGCTTGTCTTGTTGTACCGATAACAATCGGTAACCGAAACCACTCTAGGGAAGTGCGTTCTGCGAAGCAGTACTGCCCACTACTTCACTTGAATGGCTCTTCTGCCAAGGCGACCATTAGGCCCCTGCAGGCTCAGCCAATAGGTGCCTGCTGCTAAATCCGGTAATTGAACAGGGATATCATTGAGGCCTTCCGAAGCAGTAAATTCTTTTTGAAGCAGTACTCTCCCTTGGAGATCAAATAATTCAATCGTCAGAGGGACTGAGCGTTCCGCGACAGCGATCTGAATAAAGGCCATCTCACCTGCATTAGGATTAGGGAAAACGCTCCAAGACTGACAAAGATTTTCGGCCAGTTTGACCTTGCTATAGCGGATTTGTCCTTCGAGATCTCGCATCGCTACTCTGTAGTAAGACTGCGGAAATGGTTGCTCATCTAAGGTTTTACTAAAGCTTTCTTGCAGTCCAATTTCCTGCCAGTGCGAAAATTTCATGCTTTGATCTGCACGCTCAATCCACGCGCCTGACCAAGCCGTCGGATCAATAATATTCAAGCCTATTTGGTTTTGACAGTCGCCTTCTTCTATTACTATTTCAGCTTCGCTGAACGCTAGAACCGGTCCGGCGCCCTCTGCATACTCGATTACCAAGCGAGCGGCAGAAGCAGGTACCCCATCATAGGCCTCAGCTGTACGACGTCCATTTAGCCCCTCAAAGATGATCACCAGCGCCTGACCCGTTGACCAATCATTACGGCTTACCACCTCCTGCAAGACAGTATTGAGATTAGGGGTTTGCTGGTTTGCTCCACTTTGGCCCACTACATTCCAAATAGCTGGCACCCATGCTTGGGTAGCTGTCGTAGGGGTACGGTTGGAGATATTACTATTGCCCAAAGTAAAGGTCGGTGCATTGCCAATATCCTCAGCCCAGATATTAACGCTGGTAGCCGCATTAGTAATTTCATCCACTGTAAACTCTACATATGCATTGATAATCACAGAGCCAATTGGCAAAGCGACTCCGGGGAAGCGAAGCCCCACATACTGGAGATTACCAGTTTCCTGCCCTAACTCAAGGTCGGTAGAGGTCAAGTCCATCACCCCACTAGCGATATACTCCTCAGCATCATCATCCGAATCATTGATCTGATACACCAGCGTGACGGGAGGAGAAAGATTGGGAAGGGTGCTAGCGTTAAGTACCGGACTCAATACCGATATATTACCCGCAGCGTCATAGGCTGCTACTTGAAAATTGTAAAAAGTATTGAAAGCGAGGCCATAAACTGTAGCAGAATTGGTCAAGCTCGAATCATACAAAACGCCATCGACATAAATATAATAGCCCACTACCCCTACATTATCGGTTGAAGCCGTCCAAGTGAGATCGACAGTAGTTGCCGTCTGGGCCGGTGATACCAGATTGATAGGTTGAGTGGGAGCAATATTATCAGGATTGGGCTCTGTGGTAAAAGTACTCCATCCCGACCAATCACTCCATTCATACATTCTGCGCCCTCTCACTCGCCAAACGTATTGAGTGCTATAATCCAAGGAATTGGCGGGTAGCGTATGGTTATTAGCCGCAATATCAATCGCACGATAGGCTAGTTCACAATCGCCCAGGAGGGTATTCCAATTAGGATGAGAAAAGCGGTACCAGGTATTGGGTTCACTGAGTACTAGGATTTCCCCATGCTTATCCATAGTTACCCCTTCTGCTTGAGCCAATTGAGTGGCCAAGGTTCCATTTGCGCCTCCATTACCAAGGTCAAGTGTACTGATCAGATTACCTCTTGAGTCCCGCTCTTCGAGACGACGAGAAACATCACTTAGAATCAAGAAATGATCCTGTACCCCGACATTGGCTACTGCATCTGAAATAGCGAGATGGTGTAATCCACTAACATCGGCCATACCACTAGTGGCTAGATTGAAAGAATAATCAGGCAGCACCGCATGCGAAACAGCATTAGGATGAGGATTTTGATAGATTGTCAAAGGTGCCATTTCCTTTAGAGAAAAAAGCATTTCGTGGATAGGGTCATAGCCGATACCCTCTATACCTTGATTATTGGTGGCGGCCTGTGGCAATTGAATAATCGTCGCGGCAGCATAATTGATATTGGTCGTAGCTGCGGTGATATTGACTAAGGCAATGTGGCGACGTTTTTCCTCGGTGATCGCATATTGATCGCCGCTGATATGCACAATCGCTTCTAAATCATCAAAGCCGGTCGTGGTAATCGTTCTGAGCAGCAGACTGGTAGTATCATGCTCATAAATCAGCTCTGCACCATTATTGACAGAGAAATAAGTATCTGTGGTGGGATTATAAGTGGCGCCAGAGAGATTATTAGGTACTCCAGCAACTGTTACTGGACCTTCTTTGAGAGTAAACTGATTGAGTTGTAGGTTGGCGGTGGGGGGTGTTCCCGACGGGCAACGATAAACCTCAATTTCATAATGGCTCAGATCACCCGTCCATTGCAGATTGGGGTTGATTGATTCATTAGTAGCGAGGTTTGCGGGTAAGGTCAGAACCGGAATAGCTGGCGTGTAAGTAGTGGCCGTTTCTACTGCTCCCAGATCACGTCCGTTACCGGTAAAATCTCCATAGCCGTCAAATACCAAAGTATTGTTCTTCCAAACGACAGTTGCTAAGCCGAGGTCAATTGCTGGGCTCGCAGGTGCAGGGACAAAGGTAGCGGACAATAAAGGATTAGCAACGATAGTAGAATATGCTTCGAGATTCGAATTATCATTATCAAGTCCATTCCCGAAGAAAAGCGTAAAGGCCACAGTCGAATTGCCATCAATATTTTTGATAGCAGTGGTGCTTTGATTTTGAAAGATATTGTTGACCAAAAGGCTATTGTCCCCGCCACACATGCCATAATCATTGTCCGAAAATGTATTATTAAGCACAATTAACTCCTCATTCAGGCTAGCCGCCTCATAGTTTTCAACTGTATTACCGTTCTGTAAGCAGCCAATGCCTGCAGCATTGTTGTTGTAGATAAGGTTTCTTTCGATCCATAAGCGGACATCGGCCGCAGCTGGTCCGAGATTGTCAATAATCTTTATCCCATCCTGTGGATTGGCATAAATTTCATTGTTACGAATGCTAAAATCAGGCGTTCCTGGAACTGTATCATTAGAAAGTTGAATCCGAATGCCGTCGCTTTGGTTATTATTAATATCG
>CAZHOC010000806.1:0-3617 GCA_964534295.1 uncultured Bacteroidia bacterium
AATCGGGATGAGCTCGAAGTTAGGGTTGAAAACCGCTAATGTCCAAAGCGAATTTGCATTAGAAGTTAACTGCCATTTCGGATCGTCCATATCTTGGCTCCAATCGCGAAAGGAACCCGTAAGGACGACCCTGCTTGGCGTCTTTTGATTGTAGATTTCCCCGTCAAAGAGGAAGTATGAAGTATCGTTTTGGTGGAGATAGCCTTGTCGGCGAACGCTTTTCTCTTGCGCATTAGCGGAGGGCAAGCACGCAAAGCTCGCCAGCAGGAGGAGTAGGAGTCGTGATAGCATAGCAGCAGTTGATTATACTGCCAACATCTCCAAACATAATGAGAATTGGAAATTAGGTGAGTGTCAGTTGATCAGATGGGGCTAGAACTACTGCTTCGCAGAACGCTCATTCTGGGTATGGCATGCATGCCATACCTACAAAATTGAAAATCGATTTGACATTAAACCGGAGGTTTTGTCCCCCTTCGGAGGGGGATTTAGGGGGAGGAATAAATTCTTTTTTGGAAGCAATTGCTTATTAAGCATCCGCCAACTGCAGCTTCAGCAGATTATTATAAGTCCCGCCTTCTTGCAGCGCAAGCTGCTCATGAGTGCCTGCTTCGATGATTTTACCACCGTCAAGCACGTAGATTTGGTCTACATCGCGAATCGTGGATAAGCGGTGCGCAATGATAACCGTGGTACGACCTTCCATCAATTTGTTGAGTGCGCCTTGTACGAGATGCTCTGACTCTGCATCTAGGGAGCTAGTCGCCTCATCAAGGATCAAGATGCTAGGGTCTTTGAGGATCGCCCGAGCGATTGCGATCCGTTGGCGTTGTCCTCCGGAGAGTTTAACGCCACGTTCACCTACGACGGTCTCCAGTTTCTCGGGAAATTTGGAGATAAACTCCCAGGCATTGGCTTGCTTAGCGGCGGAGATGATTTCTTTATCAGTAGCCTCGGGTTTGCCGTAGGAGATATTTTCACGAATAGTGCCGCCAAATAAGATGACTTCTTGAGGAACTAGGCCGATGTTGCTGCGCAAAACGGGAAAGCTGTAGTTACTCATCGGTTGATTATCGATGAGCAATTCACCAGAGCCAATTTCGTATAAGCGCATGATCAACTGAGCAATGGTAGACTTACCCGCGCCACTTTGACCGACCAAGGCAATTTTTTGTCCCGGTTTGACCTCAAAGCTGACATCTTTTAAGACCTCCACGTCTGGACGAGAAGGATAATTAAAGCCTACTTTTTGGAAAGCGATCTGGCCCGTAAGGGTCGGGAAAGTCTCACCTTCAGCCGGTAATTCAAACTCAGTATCTTCATTGAGCAGCTCCAGAATACGTTCTGAGCCACCGATCGTTTTTTGCAATTGGGTGTAGACATTACTCAAACCCGCCACAGAACCGGCAATAAAGGCGGTATAGATCACAAACTTGACCAGATCTCCGATCTGAATCTCGCCTGCCTGCATCAAAGTTGCACCATACCAAACGATGGCCGTGATCCCCCCAAAAAGGACCACAAATATGAAGGCCGAAAACCAACCTCTAAAGACTGCCGTTCGCAGGGCGATCTTCACTACTTTGTCCAAACCGGCTCGGTAACGCAAAGTCTCCCGCAATTCACTGGCAAAGGCCTTGACCACTAGGATGGCATGCAAAGTCTCATCGACGACGGTATTGGTTTCCGCTAATTCGTCTTGGGTCTTCTTGGAAAGTTTGCGGATAAAGCGTCCAAATATGATCGCGCCAATAACTACCAGCGGAATAATGGCCAGCATGAAGAGAGTGAGTTCGGCGGAGACGAGCAAAAACAATATCAACAAACCAAATATCAAGATCAGCACCTGCCTCACAAACTCAAATAGCGTAAAGGAAAGTACGTCCTGTAATTGGGTAACATCTGAAGACAAGCGGCTCGTGAGCTCCCCGACGCGGCGTTTTTCGAAGAAATGCACCGGAAAAGTAATCAAACGACGATAGGTCGTATAGCGAATATCGGCCATGGTGCGCTGAGTCATCTGCTCGGAGAAGTAGACCCGTAAAAAGGAAAAAACCGCTTGCACACATAGGATTCCGATCAACAGCAAAGCAATTGAATCCTTGTCTTGAGGAATGACAGATTTGAGGACATCTTTTATTTCATCAGGAGCTTGAGTACTAGTCCCTCCCAGCATTTCCATGCCAGTGGCTCCTTCCGGCGCGGCAGAGTTGACCAACTCCCCCATCAGATAGGGAAATGACAAGGTTGAGAAGATGCCAAAAAACAACACCAATAAAGCCGCAATGAAGTAGCCTTTATGAGGGAGGATAAAACGAAATATCCCCATCAGCTTGGCTAAACCTTCCTTATCAACGCGTCTTTTTTTGTCTTCTGGATCGATATCTCCGCCGCCTCTTCTACCTCTTCGTTCTGCCATTGTGTAGGTTTTTATATGAGTGTAGGTTCGGCCTGCACGCCGAACCTACCTATGTTGTCGTATTACTTACGAAAATATTTTAATTATCATTTTCATAGTACCCGCCCCACTCTTCATCATCTTCGTCGAGATTGGGGATATTGAGCATGCCACTCAATAAGTCTTTGAATTGGGTACCGCCATCCAAGCCATGCTTGCCGAGCAAAGAAAACTCAGCCAAACCATGAAGTACAAACTCCATGAGCATATGCTTTTGCTCTTTTTTGGCGTCTTTATGATGATGCTTGACTAAGTCAGCTAGACCTGGTACACTTTCTAACATGGCTTTGTAATCTTTTTCACTGGAATCAGCTAAAAGATCTAGCGTATGACCCCGTCCAAACCAGCGCGTAATGTCGCGATAGGGATTTTCGGGCGCGTTGCGCTTGAGCTTCTCTGGGTTGGGGAAGTATTGAATAAAGACATTTCGGATGGCCTTGCTGATGAGCTTTTGTGCGACAATCGCCGCTCCTTCTTGCTCACCTTCGTAAACCAACTCAATTTTACCTGTAATGGCAGGCACAACCCCGATCAAGTCGCCGATACGGGAATAACCACTCTTCTCACCGTTGAGGATGACGCGGCGTTCCACGGCTGAGTGGAGATTTTCAAAAGCCGAAATCGTAAGACGAGCCGAAACCCCTGACTTTTCGTCGATGTACTCACTGTCGCGCGCCTCAATGGCTACTTGTTCTACCAAATCTGCACAAAGGTTGTCAATGGTAACCACATCTTTTTGAGCCTCTGGCAGACGAGCTTCCTGCTCTGTGATCTGACGAGAAAGTTCACGAGACTTAGGATAGTGCGTCAGGATTTGACTTTCGATCCGGTCTTTGAGTGGCGTTACGATACTACCACGATTGGTGTAATCCTCTGGGTTGGCCGTAAACATAAACTGCACATCCAAGGGGAAGCGCAATTGGAAACCGCGAATCTGAATGTCCCCTTCCTGCAGCATATTGAACAATGCTACCTGAATACGAGGCTGCAAATCCGGCAATTCGTTAATTACGAACAAGCCTCTGTGCGCGCGTGGGATCAAACCAAAGTGAATCACGCGTTCGTCAGAATAAGGGAGTTTCAGCGTAGCCGCCTTAATCGGGTCTACATCGCCAATCAAGTCTGCCACGGTTACGTCTGGAGTAGCAAGTTTCTCGGT
>CAZHOC010000807.1:0-3616 GCA_964534295.1 uncultured Bacteroidia bacterium
TATTGATTTGTTGATTTGTTGATTTGTTGATTCAAAAATTCATAAAATCAATCATTCAACAATTCAATAACTATTTCGTCAGTTTTCTAAAGGCGTCTTCTAGCGTAAAGGTCTCTTTATTGAGGCTCAAAATAATATTTTCCTGAGCTACACATGCGGCAAATAATTGTGCCCTCAGGTCAGTTTCTGGCGCGCAGCTAAGCGTAAATTGGGTAGGTGATTTGGCTTCCACAGCACGATAGCCTTCCTCCCCTTCTAGACTTGCAAAATCAAAGCCCTCCTTAGCAAACTCTACTTGTATGACCGTCTCGTCTTCGACGTGCTTGCGTAAGCGTTCGACGGGTGAGTCGGCTACTATCTTCCCTCGATTGATAATGACTACGCGTTCGGCTATAGCCTCTACCTCTGAAAGGATATGTGAAGAGAAAATGATGGTTTTGTTTTCCCCCACATTGCGGATCAATTCCAGAATCTCCTGAATTTGGTTAGGATCCAGACCTGTAGTTGGCTCATCCAGGATCAAAAGCTCAGGGTCATGGATCAAGGCTTGACTAAGACCTACTCTTTGCCGATAGCCTTTGGACAAAGCGCCAATCTTCTTATGCTGCTCTCGGCCTAGACCCATCATTTCGATCACCTCATCGATGCGCGACTTGAGGCTTGATTTTTCTAGTTTGTAAATTCTGCCCACAAACTGCAGAAATTCCTTCACGTACATATCTAGGTAGAGCGGATTGTGCTCTGGCAAATAGCCTACACGCTTGCGGATTTCTTGCTGATGCTCAAAAATATTGAACTCATCCATGCTCACAGAACCAGAGGTGGGGGGCATGAAGCAGGTAATGATCTTCATCGTTGTGGTCTTGCCAGCACCATTTGGTCCCAGAAAACCTAAGATTTCTCCCCTTTCAACCTCAAAACTAAGCGCATCAATTGCTTTTTGTGGTCCATATTCTTTGGTGAGAGCATTAATCGAGATCATATCTTTACTGTCTAGTCGTAAATTTCAGTAATTTGAGAACACAATACCAATTATCAGATGAAAACCTCCCCCTATCTTCTTCTTTTGTTGCTAAGTCTTGTCTTCGTTGCCTGTGGCCCAGAGCGAAATCCCAATGTCGTGGTGGTTCACTTTCTCAACGAGCCACCCAATCTTCATCCAACCAATTCTAATAACGGTTACACCAACCAAATTAATTCATTGTGCTACCAACAATTGATGTTGACCGGCAGAGACAATGGTAATTTAGTGTCCGAACTAGCGCAAGAGCCGGTTGAGATATCCGATGATCGGCTGACGATTAGTTTTACCGTTAAAGAAGGTGCTAAATGGCCCAACGGCGCGACCATCACTGCAGAAGACGTAATCTTCTCCTACAAAATTTTAGCTTGCCCATTGGTTGAAACAGGCCAAAGGGCAGCAGGAATCGACCGAGTAGAGAGCTTTACGGTAGATCCTAACAATGAGCGTCGCTGTACGGTAGTCTTTAATGAGTACAGCATCACCAATGCCCTCTTTGGGGCAACCACTCAGATTATGGAGCGTGAGTTCTTTGATCCCGACAATGTTTTAGGAGGCTTCAGCTTCGCTGAACTCTTATCTGAAGACTCTGTTTTGCTCTCTGATCCAAAACTAGTAGAGTGGGCTGGCAACTATAATGATCCCCAAATGGGGCTTGAGCTAGACCGTATGCGTAGTGGTAGCGGACCTTACCAAATTGAAAGCTGGTTACCCCAACAACAAATCACCCTGGTCCGCAATCCTAACTTTTGGGCTGCAGGCATGGAGCATCCAGAGGGCTTGTTTGATCAAGGCCCTGACAAAATCATTTACAAATTTGTCAAGGACGACAAGGCCGCTGAGCTACAGTTTAAGCAGCAGGAATTAGATCTCTCCTACATGATGAGTAGTGTAACTTACGATCAGCTCAAATTGAGCGAGGACGTAAATGCAGGCTACCATTTAGGGGTTGTACCGAGAAACAACTATGCTTTCGTTGCGCTCAATAATGATGCTGATGGCAGCAAGCATCCTCGCATTTTCCAGGACAAAGCGGTGAGGAGAGCACTTGCCTTAGCCCAACCGATTGATCAACTCATAGAGGAGATTTTACCAGGCGTAGCCACTCGCACAGCTTCTCCTATTCCTCCTTATCATCCCGATTATAACCCCAATATTGAATTTATGCCTTACGACCGCGCGCAGGCAGCTCAGCTGCTAGAAGAAGCAGGTTGGAAAGATACAGATGGCGACCGTATTCGGGACAAGGTGGTAGACGGCAAACGGATACCCCTTAAGTTTACCCTGACCTACCCTCCAAATGGTAATACCCTGATTACTTTGGCCGAAAAAATTGCCGAAGCTTGGGGAGAAGTAGGAATAGAGGTAGATCTAGATCCTCAAGATTTTGCCACGATCAACGAATATGCAGGTACAGGCGATTTTGACGCAATGATGCTAGCCTTGCGGACCCCTAATGTCCCTTATGACTTCTCACAAATCTTCCACTCCGAAAGCGGAGGCAACTTTATGGGTTACTCCAATGCTGCGGTCGATGAACTGATTGACCAAGCAAATGCTGAGAGAGATCCTGTGGAACGCAAAAAGCTCATGGATCAAATCCAGGTCGAGATTTACGAAGATCAACCTTGTGTCTTCTTCTACAACGCTACCCGTAAGCTTACGGTGCACAAACGCTTTGGCGAGCCCGATTTCTCCCCCAATGACCCCCATATCTCAGTTACCACCTTATCGGTGCAAGGAGACTGGTCTTGGGATGGTAGCAAGTGGGTAGAGAATTAGCGTTTAATAAAATATTTAAGGCCACCATGCCCGCTTATAGGGATGGTGGCCTTTTTTATGTTTTTAAGCTTCGCTTAACGCTCAAACTCATGATAGTTATTAGTCTCAAAACTACCCTCTGAAATTGTGATCGGATCAATGGCTCCCATAGGAGTGATTTTATAAAGGATCAGTTTAAAGGTGCCTGTTATTTCAGAATCCGTCATACTGTCGATCGTTAATAGTCCACTATCGCCGGCAGGATCCCATAAGCGGGAATCGTCATCACTCAATTTATAGGAAACCACATAGCTAGCGCCATGGGAGTTTCCAGGCTTGAAGGCATAGGTGCCCGGCACAATCGGTTCATCTTTGAGTTGATTCATATTGATGGTGATGAGACGACCATCTTCCTGCTCACCTGTCAGTATAAATTGATGCGTCTTGCCTTGGGCCGTTGTGTAATGGGTTTGTACAGCAGTCACTAAATCAGCTTCAAAGGGCTCTCCGTCTACGCTCGCAGTGAAGCTCACATTGGGTCCTGCTGCCGTAGCAGAACCAGGGTCAGCATTCTTGCCCATTGGATCGCCACAGGCAATAAACGATAAAGAGAAAGCTAGGAGAAGAATTAATATGCTGGAAGATTTCATTGTTAAATTTTTAAGGGTTAAAAAAGTGCTGACTAATGTTATTCGGTGTAATTATCACTTTCGAAGGTACCGTTGGTAAACTCCATATAGTCGCCATTGAAAGCCCGAAGCTTCATGCTAAAGGTTCCAGTGATTTTGTTGCCATTGATACTGCTAATACTAAAGCTGGCGTAGGTTTCTGGGT
>CAZHOC010000808.1:0-3613 GCA_964534295.1 uncultured Bacteroidia bacterium
TGGTAGGATTAAGAAATCTACCTGGCCGTGATAAACATCGTGTTTGAGATAGAGCAGAGGGATGCTGGTGATCCCGAGCATAAATACGAGTACGAAAACAGAGCTGCTCAGCAAATGCAGGGTGCCATGCAATTTACGAACCACGCGTGCATTCGACTTCCAGAGTGTTGAAAGCATCTTTCTAGCCACTTCGGCCCCCCCTTTCATCCAGCGATATTGCTGAGATTTGATGGCGCCCATTTCCGCGGGAAGTTCAGCAGGTGCCCCGATTTCGTCGATATATTTAAATTTCCAGCCCTTGATTTGGGCACGGTAAGAAAGGTCTAAGTCTTCGGTCAGGGTGTCTGCTTCCCAGCCACCAGCATCATTGATGCAGTCTTTGCGCCAGATACCAGCGGTACCGTTGAAGTTGATATAAAAACCTCCTACGTCTCGGCTAAACTGCTCGATCGTAAAATGCGCATCTAAATGGAAAGCCTGGGCCTCTGTAAAAATCGAATAATGCTGGTTAATATGCTCCCAGCGAGCTTGCACTACCCCAATCTTGGGATCGGTAAAGTTGGCCATAGCACGGCGAAGATAATCTGGCCGTGGCAGGAAGTCTGCATCAAAGATGGCAACAAAATCGCCTTTTGCGAATTCTAAGCCGTAGGCCAAGGCGCCTGCCTTAAAACCTGTCCGTACCGGACGACGCACATGCTGCGCATCGATGCCCATAGCCTGGAGCTCAGCAATCTTCTTAGCTGATACAGCGACGGTCTCATCATTGGAGTCGTCGAGCAATTGTATCTCAAAACGGTCTCGCGGATAATCCATCGCAGCGATGGCGTCAAGTAAGCGTTCTACGACGTAGAGCTCATTGAAGATCGGCAACTGGATCGTCACAAATGGAGTTTCGTCCTCACCTTGCAAGGGAGGCTCGGCCTTGAATTGACCGCGGTTACGTAAAAAGGTAACCACTAGATGGAGTTGCCCAATGCTATATAGGACCACCAAAACGAGGGTGATCAGATAGACGGTGAGCACGGTATATTGAAAAATTGTAATTAGCACAGTTTCGCAAAATTACAACAACTTAAAAATAGTCCATAATATTTTATATCCCGCCAGGACAGTGCCTTTGATCGTACCTGTGATCTTAGAAACACCGATTCTGCGTCGATAGTTGACAGGAACCTCAATACAGCGCATTTTCATTTTGGCCGCTTTGACCTGCATTTCTACGGTCCAGCCAAATGTTGTGTCCTGCATATCGATCTCCAATAGCTTGTCATAAGCTACGGCTCGAAAAGGTCCTAAGTCGGTAAACTCTACCCTATACAGCAATTTGATCAGCGAGGTCGCCAACCAGTTGCCAAATATTTGCTGCGGTTGCATGGATCCTTTCTCGCGTTCGCCAAGGGCGCGAGAACCAATCACTAAGTCGTAACCATCATCAATTATCGGTTTGACTACATCTGGCATTTCCGCTGGAAAGTCAGAATAGTCGCCATCGATAAACACAACGATGTCAGGACGTTGATCTTGGGGTTTTTCGGCGATATAGCTAAGCCCCCGCAGACAGGCAAAGCCGTAGCCTTTTTGCTCTTCTCTCAGTACCGTAGCACCTGCTTTGCTAGCATTGCTTTCGGTCAAGTCAGTAGAGCCGTTGCTGACAACTACCACCTCGTGCACAAGGCCTTCGGGGATATCAGAGACTACCTTGCCGATCGATTCCTCTTCGTTAAAAGCAGGGATGATCACATAAATCCTAGGAGCTGAATCTGATGATGATGTTGTCATATTCGGGCTGCAAGTAACAAAAATTATCGCAGATCGGTGTCAGTTGTCAGACATTGCGCGCTTCCTTTCTACTTTGTTCAAGGCCCAAAAATTGTAGATATTCCGTTTCAAAATAGTATAAAACGATTTCGCAATGGAAAGCAATCTCTCAATCGGCACAAGAATTCGCCACCCACAATATGGCGACGGAATCATTTTGGACAACACCAAAGCCTTTTACAATGTGGTTTTTCCCAACTTTGGGGAGAAAGGTATCGACAAAGAAATGGAAGGTCTCGAAGTCATCGAGCTAGCTCCCCTACCAGAGCAAAGATTGGGTATAGGAGACTTAGAACAAGTCCTCACGCAAATCTTGCGTCGCTGGACGGATACCAATGAAACCATTCACCTTGGTAGCAAATGGAAAGGCGGCAAAATGCTCTTACAGCCTGCTAATCCAGATATGAAGCCCAAGGAAATTCCTATTGAGACTTTCTTCCATAAGATCGTGATGGTACGGGATCGACTACGCGTTCTGGAACAGAACCTCAATAAAAGCAAAAACCTCTCTGACGAAGAGAAAGTCAATATGCAGCAATACATCACCCGCGTCTATGGCAGCTTGACTACCTTTAATGTACTTTTTGCCCATGCCGAAGATGGCTTCGTGGGAGAAGGTAAAAGACGCTAGGGAAGCCAGAATGTAGAAGCCTGAATTTCGAATGTCGAAGTGGCATTTTAACTGGGCTTCTGCATTGCTTATTCGTCATTTATTATTGGACATTACCTATGGAAGCTACTACTATTGCATTGGTCATTGGGGCCTATTTTATACTTCTTTTCATTATTTCCTGGTGGACAGGACGCAATGCTGATGAGCAAACCTTCTTCTCTGCCAATCGCAACTCACCTTGGTATCTAGTAGCCTTCGGGATGATCGGGGCCACTCTTTCGGGAGTAACCTATATCTCGGTGCCGGGGCAGGTGGGGCCAGGTAGTTGGAGCTATTTGCAATTTGTGTTTGGCAACTTTGTGGGCTTTCTCTTTATCTCTAGAGTTCTACTACCGCTTTACTATCGCCTCAACTTGACCTCCATCTATGGCTATTTAGAGCAGCGTTTTGGCAATAGTAGTTATCAAACGGGTGCGATATTTTTCCTGCTTTCAAGGGTGATTGGGGCAAGTTTTCGACTTTATCTTGTGGCGATTGTATTGCAGTTGGCCATCTTCGATGAACTCGGGATTCCCTTCTTCGTTACGGTACTCATTGCCATTGCGCTGATATATATCTACACTTACCGAGGGGGAATCAAGACCGTGGTGTGGACGGATACTTTGCAGACCTTGTTTTTGCTGGTGGGAGCTGGTATTGCGGTCTACTTAATCGCGGATCAGCTAAACTGGGGCTTGGGAGAAGTGATCTCCCAAATCAGTGATAGTAGTTATTCGCAGACCTTCTTTTGGGACTTCTTGCCTGCTAACTACTTCTTTAAGCAGTTTTTTAGCGGTATGGCGGTGACCATAGTGATGGTAGGTTTGGATCAAGATATGATGCAAAAAAACCTTACCTGTCGCAATCTGGGGGAGGCTCAGACCAATATGTATACCTTCTCGACCGTCTTTGTGCTAGCCAATATATTTTTCTTAGGCTTGGGGACATTATTATACCTTTATGGTCATGAGATGGAAGTGGTACAAGCTACTACCAATGCCGACGGAAAGTTTCAACTGCTAATTCAAAATATCGATACCGGCATTTTTGAAGCTCGCAAACAAGACGAGCTTTTCACCATCCTGAGTTTGGATTATCTCGGAGGGGCCGCTGCCATATTTTTTGTGTTAGGGGTGATTG
>CAZHOC010000809.1:0-3613 GCA_964534295.1 uncultured Bacteroidia bacterium
ATTCATACGGCTTTCCTCCAAGAGAACTCACCCTTCATGTATTATTGTCTTAGCTTTTGAAGCTTACCGACTAGCCAGTTTCGATTGACTAGTTGGGAAGTGTGTTGAAGCTGGCGGTGCAGGGATTCTGTTTCTTTTCGGGATTCCTCACCGCCCAATTTTTGGACCTTCTCTGCCAGCAATATCAATTTTCTACTCAATTTCAGCTGATTAGCATAAGCTTTGCGCCTAGGCGTGGGTATTTGCTTATTTCTGCGTACAAAAATGTTGAAGGCCTCAAGATGATACAAAGCCGCTTCCCATGCTTGTTGCTCATAATACAGTTGAAATAGCAACATTCTGGCATTCAACTGAAATGCGATATCGCTAAACTTGACAGATTGTAGCAGTTGGATCGCATCACTATTGCGCCCTTCTGCATTGTAAATATGAGCTAGAATCATCTGATAGGCATTGTTTCGGCCTTCTGCTACCAATTTTGATTGATACTCCTCGGCAAAGTTTTTGGCCCATTCCAATTTATCCAAGCGTAATGCCGTGATGGCTATATTTTGATAATCTGTCGGCGCTATGGTTCCCTTTATGAGTAACAATCCATTTTCAAGCCCCTGCTGGTAAATCGATAGCAAGCGCTCCCTAAAGCCCGGAATCCCTAAATTGACACAGCGAATACAATAGTTTTGGGCGTGCTTGTACATGCCTCTTGCTTCATGCTGATTGACCAGATGATGATGTTGAGCAAGAAGATCCAATAGCTTATCTAATGTCGCTAGGTCGGGATTACCTTCCTCCTCGGCATCTTGGAGTCGGAGAATCAACAAATAAATGGCTAAGGGGGGATCTTTTTCAAGCCATTCTGGATTCTGATCTAAAAAGCTCCGAATCTCTGGGAGTAGATGGAGCTCATAAGGCGTATTGAGGATACGCTCCCGATTACGCATTTCACAGCATTCTTTTAGCTTAAGTAAAAGATAATAACGGTCAAGATGATCAATCTTAGCTTGTAAATGGGGATCGGGTAATCTCAAATATCGTTGGCCATACATTGCATTGGCTTCGGCTTCTTTTTGAAACTGCGCATAAAAATAATCCCCTTCGCGCGTGTCGGCTTGGGAAAGTTTGCCTTCAAAGCGTTTCTGCTCGATTTCAAATATTTTCAACAGCTTGCGTTCTCGGAGCGCACTTAATAAAAAAAGTTCAGAACTCGTTTCATCTTCCTCATAAGATTTTTGGGCAAGAAAACGCTTCAATAATTTATATAGGTGAGAAGTCTCTAGCCGTAATCGAGTTTCATTGAGCTGAGCTTTACCATAGACTACTCGATAAACACTTCTGCGGTGCAAACCAGGATCGTCCGGAGGTAATGACAAGAGATGCGCCAGCATTACTTTAGCTTCCTCACGTTGATTGAAGTAGGGGGAAGCCACGAATTCTTGAAACTGTTTCTTCTCTTTTTGACTGAGTACATTAAGAATTTGGACCAACTTAGTTTTATACATACTACAAATGCGGATATGCTCTTCTTTAAGAGGTTGATAACTAATCTCTTAATAAAGAAAGTGGATTGATTTTTTAAATACAATGTCGAAAAAATGTCCTGTTTTTCTTTCCGCTAATATTTGATTTTATTGATATATATAAAGGCCATGAGTATGCGTATTCTTCTCCTAATACTATTTTGCGGCTTTAGTTTTGGCAGCGCTCAAACGACGATTTATCAAGCCACTATTGATGGACCGACGGTATGGTATGCCTTTGCTAGTCCTTATTTGGTGTATGGAGATTTAGAGATCACGACTAATGGTCTGTTGCAGATTGAAGCAGGAGTAGAGATCCGCTTTGAAGATGGTTTTGGTATCATCGTCAGGGGGCGGATGGAGTCCCTCGGGGCAGATTTTGCGCCCGTCCGAATTGGTCCTATTTCAATCAGTGGCCAACCTAATTGGAAGGGAATAGAATTACTAGGCAAAAAAGCTTCCATCAATCTTCAGTATACCGATATTCTGCTAGCTCAAACTGGTTTAGCGATACGAAGTAGCGGACAAGACCCCATTGTAATACAGGACTGCACCATTGGCTATGGTGGGACTGGTTTGATATTGGAGCAAAAGCCTTTTGATTTTGCCGCTTCGCGGAACGCTTTTGTCCAAAATGAAATAGGGCTAGAGTTTTCTACTGGAGGCAGCTTCAAGCGGTTTTGGGGTAACGAAATTTGCGAAAATACGCTTTACCAAGCGGCCATGCGAACTAAGGAGGCTGTTTCCATTACCAACAACTGTTGGTGTGATCTAGACTTTAGAGGCATTGGGCAGGCAAATGGCATTTTGGATCGTCGTTCGCAGTCTGATTTAGGCTATTTAGATATCTCTCCTAATAATGGCAGTAGTAGCTGTAATATTATCAACCCCACTGCAGATTTTATCAAAGGTGGAGGGGACGTGACCGTGGTTTTGGATGACTATGTGTCTACTCAAAACGAAGATCCATACGACATGAGGATGATGCTGTATCCTCATCCCATGACAACTAGTACCGCTCTTGCCCTCGCTTATGGGTGGCGTGGTCCCCTTCGACTCAGTATATATGATATGCTTGGTCGTCATATTTTGACTCAAGAATATGCTGAAACCACTGAAATTCATTTGGATCGCCAAATGCTACCCAATGCGGGTACTTATCTTCTCCGCTTGAACGATGAAAAAGGAAACTTTGCCTCTACTACCTTAATTGTTCAATAACTTTTTCTCCTTAATCTATCTTTAAAAAGCACTGAAAATCAGAGTGCTTGGGTGATTTGTTTAGCGAAATACTGTTGCAGATTAAACGAAATATTAAAAGCTAAACCATCATTTTTCTGCCGCTAAATCTGCATTTGGCGATTGATATGCGCTAAACTCAGCGTTCTCGGAGAGAAAACAGAAGAAAGGTTTTGATTAAAAGTGAATACTTTTTAACCGGAGTATTGATCCTGATTGTAAATGTGTATTTGTTGAAAAATGCGGATAGGTAAAATAAATAAGCATTCAAAATATGTGTCAATCGTAATTATTTTTGTCTGAATGGACGATTAATCTTTTGACTGATTCTAAATAAGCTTTGGTGATATTACTTGGGCTTGCAGTAACTTCCTTTATTTCAGTGACTTATATATAGCAAAATTGATATACTGCCAGCCAGGCCTGAATTAAGGCTCCTTGGACTGTTTTCTTCCAATTTAGGATATCCTCTTAACCCAAATCTTTCCTTCTGCTATGGTGATTTCTCCTTTTTTGACCGCTTTGCGGAACGAAAGGTTTATGAAGGAAACCCTATTTGAAATTGTATAAAAGGAAATACATTGTATCAAGTTTTCAACAATACTACCTACCATCCTATTTTTAATGAGTGCACACTTACTTCCACAAGAAGACAATAACGAGAACCCCTTCTTTCTTTATCAAAAAAATGGCATTGTCAACTTCCGTCAACTAAAAAAACTTGAATGGAAGCACGATGGCCCCCTGTTATTTCAAAAACCGATTGACATTTGCGAGCAATCTGATATTCCTTTACCACAGTTTTGGAATGATAAGTTCGCTTTCGCCGAAGAGTGGCGCAGACAAATCGAGAGTAC
>CAZHOC010000810.1:0-3607 GCA_964534295.1 uncultured Bacteroidia bacterium
ATTATTACCATCTGGACTATACTCAAACTCGGCTGGATAACCTCGCAGTATTACCTGCAGCTGAGCGATGGAAGACTGAGGGAGGCCACCTCGCACTTTGACTCCATCAATGTAAATGACATTAGCGGTAGATCTATGGCCTCGTACATTTATTCCGGTCCCAGAGCTACTTTGGTAGACTCCGGCCGATATTGCCGCTACGGTGGCTACATCACGAGTGGATTGGGCATGTATGACGGTTGGGTTAGCCTTTTTCCCTAAATCTTGATAAATCGGCATACCCCCGACTGCATACCAATCGATCTGATCCATCGCAAAATTGCTATAGAGTGTATCCACCCTCGTGCTATCGGTATGAGGATAAGTATAGCTTTGTCTAAAGCCTTCCCAATAGACATTGAGCTGATATTGTCCCTCTGGGTGTGGCGAGAGGGAGAATCTACCCATTGAGTCTGCCTGTACTACTGCTAAGTAGTAAGGCGGACGCAAAAGTTGAATTTGGGCATAGGAAAGAGGAATCGAGTCGAGACTCAATACCTGACCCTCAATGGCGCGATCTTGTGCATGTAGGGTAATACTGATTAGGCTGAGTAGGAGCATCAGGCTCCCCCACCTTAGTTGATTGTGTTTCATTGTAGGAATCTTGCTGAAATCAATTAGCTGATTCCCCAACGAAAAATTTGGGTACAAAAAAATTCCCGAATTACGAGCGTAATTCGGGACCAAATGTAATAGTAGTTGGTAGTTTGTTTTTTTAAGGACCGCTTCTCAGGTCGGTCAGTAAGATGAGTGAGTAACTCAATCTATACGAGTACATAACCGTTAATCAATTGTTAATGGTTGCCTAGGCGATCAAAAAAAAGTGCATTTTTTTATCCCTATTTTTGGGCTTGGGCCTCAACCAGCACCGCTGCTTCCAGAATCATTTTTAATAATTCATCCCTATCTGCTTCTAGTTCAGGTGCTTGCAAGGATTCCAGTCTACGAATGATTTCATTGTAGGAAGCTGAAGCTTTATACTCAGAATCTCTCAATAAAAGACCAAACTCAGCTACCACACAGCTCAATTGGAAAGCTTCACTGCATCTTTGTAGTGGATAAATGCGCGCATTGATAGCAGTTTCAAGCAAGATGCTCTTGGATTCATCCGGTTTTTTATAGCGCAGTCTGACGTAGGCAAGGGTTTCGCCGTCCTCGCGCTTTCGCGCAACGCTTGGGTCTGTCTGCGGGACAATTTCATACAAGGCAGTCACATTATGACCAGATCCTAATTCGCCCGCGTCCTTTTTATCGTCCTTAAAGTCTTTTTCTTCCAGCAAACGGTTTTCGTAGCCAATCAAGCGGTAGCTTGCCACTTTGCCGGGATTAAATTCAACCTGAATCTTCACATCCTTGGCGATAGTAAACAAGGTCCCTCTCAGCTCGTCAACTAGAACCTTTTTGGCTTCACGTTCATTGTCTAAATAAAAGTAATTGCCATTGCCATGATCGGCAATTTGCTCCATCTTACTGTCTTGCAGATTGCCCATCCCAAAACCCAAAACAGTCAGGAAGATACCCGTTTTTCGCTTCTCTTCGATCAGTTGAATGAGCTCACTTTCGCTACTAATACCGACATTGAAATCACCATCTGTAGCCAGTATGATGCGATTATTGCCATTGGGGATGAAGTTTTCTTCTGCCAAAGCATAGGCTTTTTGGATGCCTGCTTCACCTGCGGTGGAACCACGAGCATAGATGGAGTTGATCGCTTCCTTGATGATAGACTTTTCGTTCCCCGATGTAGGGGGCAACGAAATCCCAGCCTCTCCCGTGTAAACCACTATACTTACTACATCCTCTCCGTTAAGTTGATCTACAAGTAGGTTAAAGCCCTGCTTCAAAAGGTCGATTTTATCTGCACCTCCCATAGAGCCTGAAGCGTCTATGAGGAATACCAAATTACTGCCAGGTTTGCTATTAGGTAGTTCTCTTTGCCCTTGAATGGCCACATGTAAAAGCTGCCTTTCTGGGTTCCATGGACATTCTGTGATCTCCGTATGGACGGCAAAAGGATGTGCTGCCTCCGGCGCAGGAGCTTCGTATTGATAAGGGAAATAATTGATCAGTTCTTCGATGCGCACGGCGTCTGTGGGAGGGAGTTGATTATTGCTTAAATAGCATCGTACAATCGAAAAAGAGGCTTTGTCGACGTCTATGCTGAGTGTAGAGATATTTTTTTCCCGAGTGTCAAAATCCGTGTTCTCTTCAATGGCCTTGAAATTGTTCCCCTTGATGGAATCGTAATGATCCATTTTTATGGTATTTTCTGCTCTACCTCGATATCGCTTGGAATTTCGTCCTAGCCTGTTGATGCTTCCACTTGTTGGAGAATCGAGAGAAATTGTCTTCAGACCTGGGTCATCTATCTGGTTACTAAGAGAATCGCTAATTTGTACCTCCCCTAAAGCCGTGCTATCGGCAATCATTTGGATCAAAATTGGCTCTTCAAAGGATACGGAGACCTCTTGCTCAATGTATCCTATGAATCTGACTACCAGTGTATCAGAGCTTTCAGCCCAGATTTTGAATTCGCCTTTTACATCAGTTATTACACCACGGTAAGTATTTTTTACCATGACAGTCGCACTAGTGAGGGGCTTTTGAGTTCCGACTCCGACCACTTTTCCTTCGACAAAATTTTGGCTAGAAAGCTCACTTGAGAGCCATAAGAGGCCCAATAAAAGCGTTGTGTGTCTCATCATGTCGTTTTATTTAGAGAGCATAAATCAATTCAGTAGCTTAAAGACCTTTATAATTTTCTCCGCTGCGCGGAACGCTTATCAAAACCAAATTTCTTGGGCCAACCTAAAAGTATTGCAATGTGCTTCTACAATATCTTTGATATGTACCGAATAGCCTCCGCCCATAGAAACTGCCACTGGGATATTATTGCGATAACAGGACTCAAATACAAAACGATCGCGCTCCTTGCAGCCCGCGCGAGTACAAGCAATTCGACCCAATTTGTCTGTTTCGAGTATGTCTACACCTGACAAATAAAGGATGATATTTGGTTGAACTTGCTCAATCAAATTTGGCAGTGTATTACGCAGTATCTGTAGATATTGCTCATCTTTTGTGTCCAACGGCAAGCCAATATCTAGATCTGACTGCTCTTTTTGCAGCGGATAATTGGCTTCACAGTGCATGCTGAAGGTGAAAACTCGAGGCTCAGACCGAAAAATCTCGGCGGTACCATTGCCCTGATGGACGTCTAAGTCCACGATGAGAACGCGTTCGGCAAGGCCGTGCTCCAAAAGAAAATTAGCAGCGATCCCAAAGTCATTGAGAAAGCAAAATCCTTCTCCCCGATCCGTAAAGGCATGGTGGGTTCCCCCGGCAATATTCATCGCTACGCCATGTTCAAAGGCATAAAGACAGTTGTCAATGGTGCCTTGCGCAATGGTAGTGCCTCGTTCTATCAGCTGTGGAGAAAGGGGAAAGCCAGTGCGCCTGATTTCCTTGGGACTTAGCTGCTGGTCCTTGAGTTTTGCCCAGTATTCATCGGTATGAGTCTGCAGAATGACAGATTCTGCCACCTTACCGGGCTCGAAGAAATTATCTT
>CAZHOC010000811.1:0-3603 GCA_964534295.1 uncultured Bacteroidia bacterium
GCACACAATCCAAACCATCTTCAAAATGGACTAAGCTAATGGCCATATCAATTATGGGCTTAGCGGCGATACCCGGGATGGCCGTGCTGCCGATATGCTCGATTGTTAGGATGGAGCCCGCCAAGGCGAACGCTAATTTCTCTCGCTCTGCTTCAAATATCACTTTCCAGCTTGCTTGATGCGGGACTAATCTGATCGTACCGCGAGTTAGACCTATTTCATTCATATTAGCCACCGATTAGTACCGTGGGTGAACCCGTTACGATTGAACCAGATCCAGTAGTGGGGTCTGCTACTACAGGATCTCCTACCCTAGCTGCGGGCATACCGCCCCCTCCAATCATGATCAATGCTCCGCCAATATTGAGGGTCGCAGTCGATTCTAGGTCCAAGGCTGCCTCGGCGGTGATCGACGTTTGAGACCTTGAGTGTATCTCAGTATTAGTCGCCTCACTTTTTAGTTCCCCACCTGCGGTGAACGTTATGTCTTTGTTGGCATTTAGAGAGATGTTTTCTGCTTCAATCGCCAAATCTCCCTCTGTTTCTATTTGAAGATCTTCTGGGCTCTCAATCACAATGCCTCCTTCACTATCGATGGTAATTTTGCTTTGATTGGCTTGAATGGTAACAAATTTTTTGTTGCTCATAATGACAATTCCCCCCTTACGGCGAATGGTGTCAGGCTGGACAGTGCGTTGGGCAAAGGCTTGAAAAGCAAAAATCAGGAGGCCAAAAATGATGATAAAGCGTAGCATATGGGTATGGTTAATTCTTTTGTGATTAGTCGTTCTGCGCAGCAGAAACCTAATTAATTCCTCTCAAAGTCCTACTGCACAATCCAAGGATAGGCTTTCTTGAAACCCGCGTTCCAAGTCATATGCCAATGCCCAAGCTCAGCTTCTACGTCCAGTTTCATATTTGCTGCCGGTACGCCATAGTCTAGCAAAATCTTATGCATCTTCTCGATGCTTTCTACGGTCGGCGTTTCTAGCTCTCCGGCATTGAAATAGATCTTTTGCTCTTTGATCTTTGGATTGCTCTCGTGTAGGCTATAAACCAATTCATTGACCCAATAGGAAGGCGAAAAAACGATGGCGCGCCCAAAGACCTCTGGAAATTCGTTGAGCATGTAGTAGGACATGAGACCGCCTAAAGAGGCCCCGGCGATGATGGTGGATTGAGGATCTTTTTTCGTGTGATAGCGGGCGTCTACCCAAGCTTTGAGATCAGTGGCAATCCATTCGGCATGTTGGTCGCCTGTAGTACCACTCTTGTCCGAATACCAGCGGGTCGAAGGGAAAGGTTTGTACTCGGTCATGCGCGCCTCAGAATTGTAAATACCGACCACAATGGCTTGCTCTTGTCCCAATAAGGCTAAGCTATCAATCACCTCATCGATCTCCCACTCCTGACCTTCCTGGATTTTTTGATCGAAAGGAGACTGCCCATCGAGAAAATAAATCACCGGATAATCTACACTGTCGCTTTCATAATTAGTCGGCAGGTAAATGGCTAAGGTCCGCTTTTCGTTAAGGTAGTCAATCAAAACCGTGTCTGGCAAGATTTGGACGTTCGGCGAAGCCGTGTGCTCTAAAGTAGCTACCCACTCCCGATACTCTTGCTCCTCGATCCGGTCTTTGATGGTTTTGTAGACAAAAAAGCCAGCTAGCAATAGCAGTGGGATGCCCAGGAAGATGAGGAGTTTCTTTTTCATGGCGGACCGATTGTGGTAATTTCTCAGTATTATTCCTGCCTAATCTAATAAAACCATTAGCAATTACCCTGATGTCTGATTTTACCACCAACCGCCGAAAGTTTATTCGCACCGCTAGTTTAGGGTTAGCCGCAGCGCCCTTTTTGAGTGTCATTTCCTGCCAAGCAGCCACCCTGACCATCGCTCAGGTGATCGATCAAATCATCGCCCAAATACCCGGTGGTAAGCGAGAAGGCTCCGTAGATGTTATCAAGATAGGCGACCCAAACTGGACCGTAAAAGGCATCGCTACTACCTTCATGGCTACCGTTCCGGTCATAGAAAAGGCCGCCGCTGCAGGGGTGAATTTTATCATTACGCATGAGCCGACTTTTTATAATCATCTAGACGAAACGGATTGGTTGGCCGATGATCCTGTGTATCTACACAAAAAGGCTTTACTGGAAAAGCATCAGATCGCAGTGTGGCGCTTTCACGATTATTGGCATCGCTATCGACCAGACGGGATTTTGACGGGCTTTTTGCAAAAGGTCGGCTGGGAAGGGAAGCAAGACGCTAGCAATGATCTGATTTGTCAGATTGAGGCGCAGTCTCTTCAGTCTTTGGCGAGCGGCCTTGCCGAACGCTTAAACCTGACTCGGACTTTCTTTATTGGTGATCCTAATCTGAGCTGCTCGCGCGTAGGTGTAATGCCTGGTAGTTGGGGCAAAGATCCTCATATCGAATTGCTGCGTGAAGACATAGAGGTGCTGATTATCGGTGAATGTAACGAATGGGAAACTTCTGAATATGTGCGAGATGCTTCCGCTGCTGGCCTTAAAAAAGGACTTATCATACTCGGCCATGCCGCCAGCGAGGAGCCAGGCATGGCCTACTGTCGTGATTGGTTGATGGAGATGTTCCCTAAACTAGAAATTGTGCATTTACCGGCTGGGGATGCGTTTACACCGGCAGTTTGAGTTGGAGGCCTGCTGCGCAGAACGCTTGTATCTAGGGTGCGGCATGCATGCGCGCACCTACCCCCGATAATCATTTCGACAGAGCCCGAAAGGGCGACGAGAAATCTCCTTGACTTCCAGATGTAGTTGCGTCATAGCGATAGGAGATTTCTCGTCGGCCCGCTGCTCGGGCCTCTGTCGAAATGAAGGTGAGGATGATTTTGGTAGGGCACTGACTTGTCGCGCTAGAGACAAGCGTTCCGCGTCCCGAAAGCTTTCGGGAGTAAACCAAAAAACAGCCAATGCAAAAGGCAAAACCCCTTCACATTGGCCATTGGATATTCGAAATTCAGCCTTCCCTAGCTTAGCACTTCGCGCCAGCTAAGTTTGCGTCTGATGTAATCGTCTATTTCGGTGATTGGAATCCGCTCCTGCTCCATGGTGTCGCGATCGCGGATGGTTACCTTTGCATCTTCCTTGGTATCGTGATCAACCGTGATACAGTAAGGCGTACCGATGGCATCATGTCGGCGATAACGCTTACCCACAGAATCTTTTTCGTCATACATCACTTGGAAATCGAACTTCAAGTTATCGATGATCTCACGAGCGATCTCCGGTAAGCCATCCTTTTTGACCAAGGGGAAGATGGCTGCTTTGTAGGGTGCAAGAAGCGGGTGCAGTTTCAATACTACTCGCGTATCCATGCCACCTTTGGCGTTGGGCACTTCCTCTTCTTGATAGGCATTGCTAAGATGCGCCAAGAAGGTACGGTCTAGTCCAACAGAAGTCTCTAAAACGTAAGGCACGAAAGACTCATTGGTCTCTGGATCGAAGTAGGTGATCTTTTTGCCAGAGTACTCTTGATGCTGCGAAAGGTCAAAGTCCGTACGAGAGTGAATACCCTCCAACTCTTTGATACCAAAGGGGAAGTTAAATTGGATATCCTCT
>CAZHOC010000812.1:0-3602 GCA_964534295.1 uncultured Bacteroidia bacterium
CATTCACGACTGGCTTTTGTAATTTTAACCCAATGAATTATCGCATCGGACAGAGAGTACGTTTATTGCACGCCTCCGGAGAAGGAGTGATCGTGGCTTTGATTGACAAAAAGACCGTGGAGGTGGACATGGGAGATGATTTTCCTGTGGATGTGAGTGTGGACGAGATCATTCCTATTGACAGGGCAGAAGCATTTTACTTAGGAGACGAAGAGAAAACTCCTGAGCCGGAGAAAAAAACTAATAGTCTGAAAGCTGCGGGCACTTTAGGCATATCCTTGATTGAGCTTAGCCTCGTGGTATACAAACATGAAGGAGAGGATCTATTTGAGGTATTGCTCATCAATCCTGAACCGGTAACGATGGCTTTTACCTGTTATGGCCGTACCAAGAACGCTTATCAAGGACTGGAAACAGGCTTGTTGGAAACAGGAGAATACGCCAAGATTGCCAGCTTCAGTCGCAACGACTTGGATAAGCATAAATCGTTTTACGTACAGACGCTAAGCTTCCGACCTGGTAAAGGACATCCTCATGCGCCTTTTGTTCAAGAACTCCAATGGAATCGCTCGCATCTCCAGAAGCCGAGTCGCTATCTTTCGGCGATCAATCAATCGGGTTGGGTTTTCAATCTGCGACAGGATGTCCTCAAACGTGATGTGCAGCAGATTCCTGAAAGTGAGTTTATCCGGATCAAAGAAATTGAAGCGCCTACGCCTCGTCTCGACGTAGAAGTGGATCTGCATATTGAAGCCTTGGTGAGTAAACCGCATCAATTGGCCCCTTCTGAAATGTTGACTATTCAGCAAAAGAGAATCGAGAAAGCCTTAAATGATGCCGTAATTGAGCGTCACGCTTCTTTAGTGCTCATTCATGGAGTAGGAGAAGGAAAACTGCGTAAGATCGTTCAAGCAGCCGTTAAAGAAGCTCCTCATGTCCTTTCATACGCTCCCGCTGATCCCAAACGTTATGGAAATGGAGCTACTAAAGTGATTTTTAAATAAATGAGATTCCTCTTTTGCATACTGATTTTATTGGCGGGGCAATTTGCTCAGGCTCAAAGTGATACTTTGCGGGCTGATACCGTTGGTTATATTCAGGTGGATAAGGAGGACCGCTCCGCGGAACGCGAAAATACGAGTCGCGATACGCGCAATGATTTTTACCGCAATTTGGTGCTGTGGCGCTTGCCTATCCAGCACCCACAAAATAAGCCTCTTGTGCTAGCGCAGAGTCCTAATCAACAAGGCGGTGCGGTATACGCCCAATCCGTAGACGGCCTCATGCTCAATCTGGTCGAAGGCCTACGCACAGGAAATATACAGGCAAGGCATCCTGATGATCTGCGTCGCCGCTATGATTATTTTGATCTAATCTATGATCTCATTGAGCTCCAAGGACTCGATCCTGATGATTTGGATGATGGATTGACCGTAGCAGAGTTGGGCTGGGACAATCTTAACTATTATGTAGACTTGATCGTTGAAGAAGGCTTCTCTTCTCGAGATTCTAGGGCCTTTACGCGGATCAAGTATATGCGGATTTTATGGCACGACCCTCAGAGTCCAAAGGGACAACATGTGCTAGCCGTGCTTTCTTATGCAGAGGCTTCGAAAGTATTAGAGGACTTGCATTATTCTTTTTACAAGCATGGTCAAAAGATGCGGATACGACTTTTTGATTTTTTCGAAACGCAGATGTATCACGGCACAAAACTCGGCATGGGAGAGGACCCTGCATTCAGGCTTCCCCCGAATAGGCGTTCGCCGGAGGCGCTCAAAAACCGCTGGCCTGAGCTATGGCATAATTAGTCTTTCTCGCTAAAAGCCAATGCCTTAGAGAGATATTTTACCAAATGTAATAAAGTCCCAAGCTTCGAATTGGACGCTATGGCTGCATCCTGCTTATTAGGGCCATGAAATCATTAATGCTGATACTTTTGTCCTGTTGCTTCTGGACTACTTCCGACACACCCACAGTCAACAAGATCATCAAAGAGGTTCCTGATGAATTGATCAATACGACTTTGCTAATGCCCCGCTTTGTCGAATATACCAAGGAAAACGCGCCCGAAGGGATGCCTGAGTCCTACATCAAAATCAATAATCGGGAGGCAAAGCGTTGTAATGAGACCATGCTGGAGATGGCCCAGAAGAACTATCCTTTCAAGGTGAAATTGGTTGATTTCTCAGAGATCGAAGATTATCGAGAGCAAGGCTACCGCTATTATTTGGATATGGTTTTGATGCCAAAACAATTACAAGAACCCAAAAGGGAAGTGATGGTACCCTCATATATCAAGTACAAGAGCCCACAGCACATGTTTACCAATGTCTATGTGCAATTTCATTATTACTACTATATCCGCGACCTAGAGACGCATGACGCTTACATAACCACCCGACTTAAAGGCAATGAAGAGGCTTTCGTTGGTATCAATAAATTTTTCAAACAGCTGACCAAGGATTTGTCGAATTAAGAGGGAGGATGCTTCGCAGAATGCTTATCCTTTCAGATCCCGGCCCGCGTTCCTTGGCCGGGATGTCTCGAATAGATTTTGCCGGTCATGCCGGAATGTGAGCTACGAACATATCCGGTATCTTAAGTTTTTCCTGCTTCGCAGAACGCTTATCCCAAAAGAAAAGGTCCTAAACCATGGTTTAGGACCTTTTCTTTATTCTTTCTCAGCGAAGCTGAGTAGGATTGTTTATTTCAAGACAGACTCGATAGCAGCTTTCGGCATGATGACATTACCGATTCGTTTAGAGTCTTTGACCGTCTTACCGGTATCGCGAAGGATCTTGTAAGCCTGCTCAGCCGTCAGGTCTGGGTTTAAAGCCTTCAAAATACCAATCAGGCCAGCAGCCACTGGAGTAGCCATAGAAGTACCGCTATACTGCTTGTACTCGCTTCCAGGAATAGAAGAAAGACAATTTACACCAGGAGCGGCGATCGGCATCTTAAGCTGATTGTTGGTATTCGAGAATACTGCTTTGTTGAGTTTTTCATCAACAGCTGCCACAGTGATTACGCCATTGATATTGGCAGGAGAGTACAGCTTCGCATTGTCATTGCTATTACCAGCGGCGACAATGACGATTGCCCCTAGTTTACGGGCATATTTGATAGCGTCAACTTGTGATTTGGGGGGTACTGGAGAGTAACCACCAAGAGACATAGAAATAACGTCGGCACCACTTTCCGCAGCGTCGATAATCGCCTTTGATACAGTATAGTCAGTACCACGTCCATATGAATCCAAAGCGGGGAAGCCGCTGATCGTGATGTAGGCACCATCATAGTTGAGTGAACCGATACCGATACCATTGTTGGTCGCAGCGCCAGCTAAGCCAGCACAGTGAGTACCATGACTATGTTGGTCTTGATCTCCCTTGGTACCTGACTTCTTATAAACAGGACTTAAGTCTTCGTGTCCTTGATCTACGCCGGTATCAACGATTGCGACCTTAGCTTTTTTGTTTGGCTTACGATCTTTAAGCAATTCGTAGACGGCATTGTATTCTAGAGGAGCAGCCCACCACTGATTGCCCAAGTAAGGATCATTGGCGAGGAAGCGTCCTTCGCGATTGATCTCACTATGG
>CAZHOC010000813.1:0-3602 GCA_964534295.1 uncultured Bacteroidia bacterium
TCTATCGTACTCAATCATACGCTATTTCAGTATGGTCAAGAAATGGCAGTAGCTGTATTTGGGATTGTCAATCGCATGATGATGTTTGCCAATTTTCCCGTTTTGGGCCTCTTACAGGGAACGCTTCCCATTATCGGCTTCAATTTTGGGGCAGAGAAGTGGAAGCGAGTCAAGGAGACCATCAAATTGTCGATCTTTTCAGGCACTGGGATCTCCTTCTGTATTTTCATATTGATCATGCTCTTCCCTGATAAGATCGCTTCGGTCTTTACAGAGGATGAGCAGGTCGTGTCTGAAGCTGCAAATGCACTCCGAAAAGTATTTTTAGCGACGCCTCTTTTGTTGACGCAATTGATCGGATCTGGTTATTATCAGGCGATTGGTAAACCCCTACCAGCATTATTTCTAGCGCTGTCTAAGCAGGGCTTTTGCTTAATCCCCTTGCTGTATATCCTGCCGAATTTCTTGGGCCTTGATGGGGTCTGGTATGCCTTTCCTGTAGCAGACTTGCTGACAGCAATTGCTAGTATGATCGCCCTTAGAATTGGCTTTGCCAAACTCAACGAAAGAGCAGCCGCCAAAGCCGCCAAGCCTAAGTTGGATGATATTAATGTTACTACTGAAGAGGCTGTGGCTTAGGGTTCGAAGGTCATCCTACTTGTATCATTTGTGGAATTTTCCGTTAAATGAGTCATACTAACACAATCAGTTATGACCATGAGGATTTCTTTGCTCATAGTGGGCCTATTTTCTATGGCTTGCCTTTGGGATGTCGATACGGTAGAAATGGAATTCCAACAATTCCCTGGCACCATCGAGCTGATTTCGGGACATTTTCTTAGACATTCGCCTGAGTACTATTACTGGCGAATCAAGGATCGTGAGCAAAAGCTTAAGAACTCGGATAGTCTGAAATGGCAGGATGATCTCGCTGTTGCTTACAGTAAGCTAGGCCAAGACAAAAAGGCTATTGAAATTGCTACCGCTCAGCTCGAATCAGCTCCCCATCGCTATGAAACCTTAGCTAATCTAGGGACCTTCTATATTCATGATGGGCAGTACCGCTCGGGATTAGCGTTCCTCGAAGAGGCCATAAAAATAAACCCAGAGGCTCACTTTGGGAGAGAGAAGTATCAAATTTTATTGGTCCAATACCTGCTGTCAATTGACTGGCCTAACAAAAAAATGCTACCCTTGGATGCTCGGTTTCCTCGCAATTTAGGTCCTGGACTCCCACACAATATGCTGGACTACGCCCAGTACGACTCGGCATGGCAAAAAACGCTGGAGGAAAACCCGTCTTTGTATAGAGATGATGGTCCCTCCTTTTATGATTTTGTATTGGCGGATTATCGCAAAACGGTTGATCAGAGCGTAAAGAAACTGCCCCAAGAAGAGCTTGCAAAGGCAATAGCCGGAGTCAGTGGTATGGTTAAGTTTGGCAATTTTGATTCTCCTGTCTTAATGGATGCCCTAGCCGAACTTTTGGCTTACAATAATTCATTCGTTGAATCGAATAGACACTTAGCAATCATTGCTTACCTAAGAGCAGCCAATTTAAGTGGCAGTGAAGAGATAAGTAAGGCTTACTATCACAAAATTGGAAAGCTGTTTGAAGGTATGTGGCCGGAGAAAATCAATTCTATTGAAAAATATCAAAAGCTATTAGACAAAGAAGTTGCGCAAGCAGAAGCTTTTGCAGCCCAAATTAGAGCTGATGAGATTAGTTGGATCAAAGGAGGAAGAAATCCAGAAGTAGAATTCGCAAATAAATACTACCAGGCCAAGGGGGTAAAGAAAGCTGATTGGAGCGAGGGCTTGAATCAGGATGAGCAGCGCAGGTGGAGCCGATATGTGAAAGACCTTGATCAAAAAGACAAGCAAAAAAGGGTAGTTTGGGAACCTAGATCCTCAAAGCATCATATTCCGGATTCCGCCTTTGCCGCTTGGGTGGATAGGCATTTTGCTCCTAAAGAATTAGAGGAAGAATCAAGTCAGGAGCTTCTAGATTCTCAGCCATGCTCATTTCAAAATTGGTATATCATTTTGGCCCTTATCGCGATTTTAATTGGTGGATTTTATGCATATCGCTCCTTCAAAAAATGATAATTGGCTATTAATGCTTTGCATTTTAGCCTTGACTGCCTGTTCTCCGAAGGAGGCCAAAAAAGACAAAGTCGCTCCTGTAAAAGCAAAACCCTACGCTGAGCTAAGCCTTAATTTTAATCGTGCCCAAAACTTCGATAGTCCCAAAGCGATCAATGCCTTGGTGAGGATGGAAAATCAATACTTTGAGGCTTATGAGGATAGTGTGAGTCCGTTTTACGGAACGATCTGGCGTGAGTATTTAGAAGCCGATACCATTGGCCGGAGGCGATACAAGCGTTATTTGGGCCTTGTTGATGATCGTGCTGACAGTATGCATTGTACCATTTATGCAATTAAGGCGCTAAAGGCAGGTTTGGGGGATGATTTTGAGAAACTGGAAAAAGCACACCGCAAGATTTGGGGCAATCGAGAACATGCTGGGTGGAGTATTGGCTACTTATTGGTGCGAGATTGGGGCTGGAAAGCTTACAGCATTATTGATACTAACTCTCAGGAATTTGCACAATGTCAGAGAGCCTTTAAGCGAAATAAGCGCTACCCAGTTTGGCGGCAACCAGATATCCCTCTAGAGGCGATGTATATCTTAGGGAAGGATGATAGTCTGATCATGGATCTGCTCGCTAAACATGAGTTTGGCTGGGGCTTTAGTGATCAAGGTTATCATACTTGGATTACGCGCTTTGGAACTTTAAAAGAATGCAATTGGTTGGGCGCGCCGGGGCGTGATTTTGAAATGGGAAGCAGCTTGCCCCTTTTCTTAAGGACGCCTTTTCTCGAATATGATGACTATGCCTCCCATGTGCTGATCGTCCCTCCGCTTGAGACCTCAGAATCATAATCTTACCCCTAAACTATATCCAATCATGAAGCCTACTTTTTTTACTCTTCTGTTGTTGTTTTTTGCCTTGCAGGCGAACGCTCAGTCTGCTAGTAAAAACTTTATTGATCAGCCCTATTCTGAAGTGACTGGAAGTGCAGTGCTAAAGGTGGTGCCTGATCAGATTTACTTACATATCGTTCTCAAGGAGAAGGATAACAAAGAGAAAACCAGTATCTCGACGCAAGAAAAGCAGATGATAGAGGTCCTGCGTGAGATTGGGATTGATTTAAATGCCCAGCTTTCGGTAGTAGATCAAGCGAGTAACCTCAGAGACTATTGGATCAAAAGCGACAAGGTGCTTTCCAGTAAGAAATTTGAGCTCATGCTAAATGATGCCAAAACGGTGGGGGAAGTATTTATTGGCTTAGAAACCATTGAAATCACAAGCGTTAATGTAAATCGGGTTTCTCATACAAAACTAACCGAATATCGTCGCCAGGTTAAAATAGATGCCATCAAGGCAGCAAAAACTAAAGCTGAGGATATGACTGAGGCTCTTGGCCAATCACTAGGGCCTGCTATTTATATTGAAGAAATGCCGGTGAGTTCTAATGGAAATAGAGCTTCTAATAAAAGAACCGAAATTAGGGTTAGAGGAAATTTTAGTACCAGT
>CAZHOC010000814.1:0-3602 GCA_964534295.1 uncultured Bacteroidia bacterium
TACCTTGCTGATATAACGCTAAGCCCTTGTTGAGGCGATATTGCAGTCGCTTGGCAGGGACGCCATTTTCTTGGACCTGACTTCCTAGTATCACCAGTACATCTGCCCGCTGAGCGCGGAAGCTCAATCCACTAATTACGATTAGCCCTAGATGGGCAAAACCAATAATTATGATCGCCCATAAGGTCCGTTTGATGCGTTTTTTTCTCGGCATGAGGTGCTGTCATCTGATTGTGTATTTCAAAATACGCCCCTCCCGCCTGACTCGCAATCCCTATTTAGCTAAACGAGTCTCGATTTTATATTCCTTGCCGATATCGTAGGTCTTGCCCTGCTTTTTCTTACTCATTCTACTTGCAGGCACTCCAGCACCAATCCCAATCAGTGAGAGCAAAAGTAAAATGGCAAATCCCCCAACCACCAAAACCGTAACCCCCAAAACCACCAGCCCTAGGATCCAAAAAATCAATCCAACCAATTCTCCCAAGGGCCCAGATCCGGATGGACTTTCCAGTATGCCGTCAATGCCTCCGTTGGAGATCGCCCTTATCCCAAAGATCGCTAAAACTGCTCCGGCTGCAATCCCAAGAAATCTTCGCTTTTTCTTTGGTTTCGCTTCTGTCATCGGTTCTAGGCCGAGGCTGACAATCTCGTTGAGATAGATTTTTTGGCGGTCGATGACAACATAATCTTCCGCAATCCCCTCTAAGGTCCCACTGATACTGCTACCATCAGAAAGCTTGAGATAGAGAGGATCACCTTCTAATATGATCAATTCTCGGCCTTCTTGGCGAGGAATCAGCAATAAGGTGTCTGACGCCAAGGCAGCGTAATCAGGGCCGCTGATCGCAAAAAGGCCCAAGGGAAGCATGAATATCCAGACAATGATTGAAGCTCTCATTTTTATCAATTTTCTTTTGTCAAAAGGCGGGTATTCCAATCCATACCCCTTCCTACTACTAAGCGCAAAAAATTGCCTGTAGTGATAATGCAATCATGAAAATTTTGTATAAAACAGCTCTAGAAACCCTTCACGTCAGTTATTGGCCCAAATGCGTTCAATCATAAATAACAAAATGCGTATATTTGGCGTATTAAATAAGGCTTGAAAAAGTTAATCGCCATATCGTTTTCCGCCTTCTACCTCATCGCTTCGGTGGGGGTGTCGGTCAACTTCCATTACTGCCTCGGGCGTTTGGAGTCTGTAAAAGTGATTTTGGCGCATAGCGATTGTTGTTGTGATGACCTTGGCCAGATGATGGCCTGTTGCGATGATGAAACTTACTTTTTCCAGCTTGAGGACGAAGAAAAAGTAGTCCCCAGCATTCAGAGCTTTGCTGATGTGGTCTTGATGCCTCCCCGCTTCGCGGAACGCTTAATCTTGGCACCTGCACCAGTCAAAAATTACGAGCCACATTTGCTGGATTTACCCCCTCCTGAGGAGCCAGCCGTTTGGCTGCAATATTGTGCTCCCATTCATTACGCTTAGTTAAGTTTAGTTATTCCCCTGCGTGGAACGATTGTACTATTTATGATCGATCCCACCTCATTTTATTTTTTTAACTAAACTCAAATCGTAATGAAATCTCAAATAAAAATATCTCTATTTACCCTTCTTTTTGCTCTCTTTGCCTTACCTGCTTTCTCCCAATCCAAAGCTCCCAAAGTAGCTACTATCGAATTTAAAGTAGAAGGTGTCTGTGGTATGTGCAAAACTCGAATTGAAAATGCCGCCACTATCAAAGGTGTCAAACTCGCCGAATGGGATCAGGAAAGTAGTATGCTGAGAGTGATCTACAAGACTAAGAAAACAAACGAAGAGGCCATCCAACAAGCAGTGGCAGATCACGGGCATGATACTGATAAAGTTAAAGCCAAAGACGATGCTTACGCCAAACTACCAGGCTGCTGTGCTTATCGAGACGGAGTAGAGAAACACTAGCATGCGGCAAGTATTTATCATTGCCCTATCACTTTTCTGTTTTCCTTTTTATTCTTTTGCCCAACAAGCCTCCGGATTGGAAGGCCGAGTGAGTGATGGGATCGACAATACGCCCCTGGCGGGTGCTAGCCTTTATTGGTTGGGCACTCAGATAGGGACTACCACAGACGAGAGGGGAGCTTTTGTTCTCCCGAGAGTAAACGAAAGCAAGCAATTGGTAGTCAGTTTGTTTGGCTATCAGACTGATACGCTCAAGATCGGCGACCAAGTCTTTGTCGAAATTCGACTTGGACCTTCTACTACCTTAGAAACGGTAGAAATTGAAGGTCGTAAGCGCGCTACTTCTATCTCCTTTCTCGATCCGATGAAGACGGAAATCATCAGTGAAAAGGAGCTTGAAAAGGCCGCCTGTTGTAATCTGAGTGAAAGCTTCGAAACCAATCCGAGCGTGGATGTCGCATTTACAGATGCGATTACCGGGGCCAAGCAAATTCAATTGTTGGGCTTGGCGGGTCCATACACTCAGATTACGCGAGAAAACATCCCCTATGTGAGAGGTCTTTCAGCGATCTCAGGTTTGAGCTTTGTGCCGGGCTTCTGGGTAGAAAGCATGCAATTGAGCAAAGGAGCTGGCTCTGTTGCCAATGGCTACGAAAGCATTGCCGGGCAAATCAATGTCGAGTTACGTAAACCAGAGGAAGCAGATCGCTTTGCCATTAATCTCTATGCCAATGAGGGGGGACGTTATGAAGGAAACCTAAACTTGGCCCATAAATTCAAAGGAGGAAGATGGTCAACCGCTTTGTTATTGCACAGTGGTAATCGTTCCGCGGAGCGTGACCGCAACCAAGATAGCTTTTTGGACAACCCACTGACAAACTCCTTTATCGGTCTCAATCGCTGGAAATATTCCGGTCCCAATGGCCTTCGACTACAATTTGGGCTTAAAGGCATCTACATGGATCGCGAGGGTGGCCAAATTGGTGCTGCAAATGATTCTAGTCTGTGGCTTATGCAGCAAGAAACTAGGCGGGTAGAAGGATTTGCGAAGATTGGCAAGATTTTGCCCAAAGCAGGTCATTCTTGGGGTTTACAGCTTTCGGCCGCTAATCACGATCAACGGAACCAATTGGGATTGCGTGAATATGATGCCTCTCAGCAGACTGCTTACGCCAATTTTGCTTATCAGGGGATTATTGGCAGTACCAATCATGTTTTTAAGACAGGAGTGAGTTTTCAGTATGACCGCTTCGCGGAACGCTTAAACGATACCGATTATGATCGCGTGGAAGCAGTACCAGGTGTTTATGCAGAGTATACTTATAACTATCTAGATAGACTTGGCATAGTCGCGGGTTTACGGGCTGATTACCACAATATTTTTGGCGCGTTTGTAACGCCTCGCTTGCACATTCGCTATGCCATTTTTGAGAAAACCATCCTACGACTGAGTGGTGGCCGCGGGCAACGTACCGCCAATATTTTTGCCGAAAATAGCGGTTTGTTGGCTAGTAGTCGACGCGTGGTGATCCGCGGACAAGATAGCGGCAAGCCTTATGGCTTAGATCAAGAAGTCGCTTGGAATTACGGTCTTAATCTGACTCAGTTGTTTACCTTGGACTATCGTGAAGGGAGTATCAGCTTTGATTTTTATCGCACT
>CAZHOC010000815.1:0-3598 GCA_964534295.1 uncultured Bacteroidia bacterium
TATCTGCGCTTGGCTTAAGTTTTGAGTATTGCTCAGCAAAATAAGCTCTCCGCCTGCAGGTACGGGGTTGGGGAAGAAATGGTGGGTATTAGGACTAAAATCCCAGTAGGGCTCGCAGATATTTTCTACAGGCTGTTCACTAGTACTTAAGGGGCCAATGGCTGTATTAATCATTACGGCATTAATACTTCTAACCTGCCAGTTTGAATCAGGAGCTATTTCTAGTCCGTTTTCAGACCATATGCCACCACAAGGGTTTTCGGAAGGTGAATAAGCACATCTTCGATTTCCACTAGGAGCAAACTGTAACAGGTTCAGGCTATAAGTCTCTGACGAGCGATCGTAGGGATAACAAAGCATCCCAAATGTCTCTTCATTCTGAATGGAGGTACTAGCAGCCATCACAGAATTGAAGGGATTGAAGAAGCCTCGTTCCTCGGGGTAAAAATCACGAAAAGAGACTAATTCAAGCTCCTTATTATAAACCGCAGCTCTCAGACCCAACTGGCCTAGGTAGCGATCCCGTCCAATAAGGACTAATCGGTCATTTTGAAAGTAGGCATCAAAGGGAAAAACACAGCCCGAGAAGTAGGACTGTAATACTTCTCCATCTGCACTCAGTAAGCTCAAAATTGGTAAGTCTGGCTCAAATCCAACGGTGTTGCTTACCATCAATAGTCTTTGCTCAGCATCTTCAAATACTGCAATAGGGATAGTTGTTGGCAAGACCTTAGGAGCATGGTAGCGTCTGCTTTTTAAGATTTCTCCTTCTGGACTTAGCCAAAGGAGATCGCCATTATAGTAGTAGCTCCTTCGATCGTTTGGGTCTGCACTTTCTGCTGCGCTGCCAAATAAAAGGAGTTGACCGTTCGCGAGTAGCGTAAGACCCATGGCATATTGTTGAATGGGTTTTTTGTAGTCTTTGGTCCATTGAATTTGCCAGTCTAAGGAAAGAAAACTTAACCTAATACTATTTTGAACTGGATCTTGTAACTCCTTTTGACCTAGGATATAAAAACCATTCTCCGCTACTATTAAATCAGTGGCCATAAAATCTAATGCTCTGGCTCTGATCAGATTTCCTTCTACATCAAGCTGGAGGAGTAGGGAACGCTTTTCTAGGGTAATAAAGCCATCTCTGACCTCATACTGGACGATAAGCGCCGCTTCAGATTGACTGAGCTTAACTAGTTTTAAAGGGTCATCGGTGAAGTTTCCTGCAATAAAATTTGGCAGAGTGTAGTTCAGGAGCTGACTTTTCTTCAATTCCTGAGGGATTAGATTTAGGTGAATCGAATTGTTAGGACGATCCAGACCTGCGGCCAAAAAGTCTCCATTACCCAATTGGATTAGTTCATACCATCCAATCTTAGGAGTGTCGGCCAGCTTAATCTCAAATTGCTTTTGTCCCCAAAGGGCAAGCGGCCAAAACTGACTGAGTATCAGCCATAAATAAAAGGTGTTTTTCATGTTAAATCTAATTGTGCTAGATAAAAATAAGCATAATTTGATTGTGCCTTAAAATTCAACGATACAACTGAATTACACCCAAAAATGTAAGGGATATTCTTACTATAATTTGATAAACTGAGCTTGAAGAAGTTGATTTTCTGTTTCTACAAGAAGAAAATAAGCACCTACAGGGATATCAGTAAGAGCGATACTTATCTTCTTATTTGTAGCTAATTTCTGGCCATAATCCCTAACAATACGACCAGATAAATCCATGATTTTGATGTCTACTAAGCTAAATGCAAGTGAGCTTGGTAAACGGATTTGAATTCGCTCTCGCGCAGGATTAGGCCCCATTTTCAATACCTGGCTAGATTTTTCTATAGAGGAGAGTACACTCTTTGGCGATTCTGGCTGATTGAGAGCTAAAGCGGTATTGCTACTCACTTCGCTATGGTAAAGCACGATCCTGTCGATGGCATGTCCAAAAGAACGCCCAGCTATCTCAATGGTATAAATCCCTGCTGAATCAAAACTTGCATAAATCGCATGCGGATCATGATCACTAGTAGAGGTGTTCCAGGTCCAGTTGTTGAGTACATTTTGATATACCTTAAACCATCCTTGGGAGCCCGCCCCGGCGGGATTGGGCGTTTGACCGCTACCGTGAGGATAAAGTGTGCTATTGGGTTTTTCTGCATAGAAGCTAGAAGCGTCTGGCAATCTCAGCCAACTATCGTTATGATCTGTATTGCTGGTCCCTGCTGTGATACGACTACGCCATTGGAGACGATAGGTCCCGGTTTTATTGATTTGAACCTTATAAACTAAGCGCGAATGCCCCGGATCATTGTATAGATTAGAGCCCTGATAGCGTAGGTAATCTTCTCCGATAAAACCCGCTATACTCGAGTCTTGCTGCCAACTGCTAAACTTCGGCGCAGAGCTGCTTTCAATGACAATGAGTCCGTTTTGTTCTTCGAATATGAAGGGTTCTTGGGCCATGATTTGTCCCCAAACACAGCAAAGTATCAATAAGGAAAGATAGTGTTTCATGAAGAATTTGATTCAAAAGGGTTTTTCTCAGCGCCTGTATTTTACATAAATAAACCAATGGAAGATTTATCTAGAATCAAGGATAGACTATTTCCCCTTCAAGATTAGATTCTTGTTGCGGATAGGACTAGGGCCTTAATTAACCGTTTGATAAGTTCTAGCTGGTAAATGGGTTGTGCATTGGGTAAAAAATACTATTATCGAAGCAAGTGCGTTATTCATACACTTGGCTGAAATATTCACAGCCTTGGCTGATTTTCCCTAATCACCGACACTTCACTACTACTGACCTTAAAGGTAATCCTGATCGCTCCTTGGGAGTAGTCTGTACCTCTAACAGTCAGTTATGAAAAGACATATTTGGAAACGAAAAGGGATCGCAGGTCCCGGCCCCGACAAGATGGGGGATTTATTGGTGGGAGTTTCAGCTGGCCAAACACAACAATTAGGCCCGCTAAGCCTTATTCCTCTCTTAGCAAAAGATACCCAAGCCCATAAAGTCATTGCTCCTCTCGCTAGTTTGCGTTGGGAGAGTGCACCTCAATTAAATCTGAAAAATGATTCTCCCTTCCCGGCCATTGTGCCCATGCAACTGGGATATTTAGAGTATGGACTCCCGAGTCAATCCGTTTGTGAGACGCTGATTCTTGCCGCTGAAAGCGAACGTACTATCAACAACGCTGCTTCTCTCAGTCCGCCTGACGCCAGTTGGAATTTGATGTTGCCTGATCAATTGATTGCGATGCCTCATATGTTGCGTGCGAGTTTGTGGAGCTCCTGCGGAGAACGCTCAGTCGAAAAGATGTGGCCTTCCATTATTGCCTTGCAAAATGCCTTAGGCTGGGAAAACGGCAGCGTAACTCCCAAACAAAAACGGACATGTGCAGAGCGAATCATTTTAATCCGTCAGGCCTTCGAACTACAAGCCAATCAAGTTGGTTACATTTTGCTCTGGCAAGGCAGCCCTATCGCTTTAGAAATGGGCCCTACGGTCGAATGGTGGAAAGAATGGTTTCCACGCCTGCGTGATTATAGCCTTGCACCTTTGAGCTTTGGGGAAGACTTTGTCTTGCCATCGCTGAAGCCAAGG
>CAZHOC010000816.1:0-3598 GCA_964534295.1 uncultured Bacteroidia bacterium
GTGAGGGCCATAAAATTCGCTGTGTCCGCTACGCTCAGATGGGAGTAAGCGTTCTGCGCAGCAGTTGGCAAAAAAAACTAGACCAATACCAACCAGACTTGGTGCATTGTCATAATAATCGGCTTTACACGGCCACCATCATGCAGGAACTGGCTCGACGTAAGTTAGCGGTGGTGAGTAGCTTTCACGATTATGATTTGCTGGATTTTATCGCTAAGCCTCAGTCGCTCAAAGCCCAAGTTAAAAAGCGACAGTTTGACCTAATTTCCCAGCACTCTACCTATCTCAGCGTGCCTACGAGTCGCTTGCAAGCACAATTGCTACCCTATCATCCTCGGGTGGCTCACATGCCTTACTTTATCAATAATGAGGATTGGAAGCCTGGCCACAAGTCTCAGGCAAAGCAAAAGCAGCTTTTGTATGTCGGGCGAATGATTCGAGAGAAAGGCATTTTTAGACTTTTGGAGGCTTTACAACACTTACCCGATTATCAGCTTTGTTGTATAGGCGAAGGCGTTGATCTCCCTGCCTTTAAGACTCAGGTTTTGGAGAGCGGCCTTGCCGAACGCGTATCCATTTTAGGTTATCTCTCTCAGCCTAGCTTAAAAAAGGCCTTTGCTGAGGCAAGCTGCTTAGTCTTGCCTTCTGAGTATCAAGAGGTATTTGGGATCGTCGGCATTGAAGCTCAGGCGATGGGAGTACCTTGTGTGGCTAGCGATGTGGGCGGTATTGCAGAATGGTGTAGGGGAGGGGAGACGGGACTTTTAATTCCTAGTGGGAATACAGACTCCTTGGTGCGAAATATTGAGTTTCTTCATCACAATGCTGCTTTATACCAACGTCTGCAAAAGAAAGGGCTCCAACACCAAAAAGCTTTTTTCAGTGTTGAAGCCATTCTGCCCCAGGTGGAGCAACTATATCAAACTGCCTTTATAAAAAAGGCTGGGTATCAAGCTTACGAGAGATTGCAAAAGCCGCGTTTACCAAACCCACATGGCTATATGCCTGCGGGAAGTTCCCCCATTGACTACCGTCGCGATGATCGACGTCTTCACTCAATAGACCAAGGTGATTACTATATTTCATGAGGTTTTCGAAGATCTCGACCGCCTCATCAATTCGATCTAAGTAGGCAAGCGTCTCCACATACCAGAAAGCACAAATCAAAAAGGTGGTTTCAGGCTCTCCGAAGTCATCTGCATGCTTATAACGATAAAATAGACCTTCCTTAGTTTTGAGATCTTTTTCGAGTTCTTGAACGTGCTTTTGAGCCTTTTCACTAGTGGGATCGAGATAACTCATGGTGATCAGCTGAAGCAGGCTGGCATCAAGGTTTTTAGATCCGAGAGCTTGGGTATACACACCACGCTCCTTGTCAAAACAAGCTTCAATTTGCGCTACACTTTCGTCCACCAAACGACTTGCTAGTTCTATCATCTCTGGCTCATCAAAGTACTCGCCGATCTTGAGCGCTGCCTGACTACCGGCCCAATGAAAGAGGAAAGTATAGGAATGAAGTTGAGACTTATTACGAAACTCCCAAAGCCCAGCGTCTGGCTGCGTCATGGTTTGCTCAATCTTTTTCAAAATCCGCATGACCAAAGGCAGCATATGACGTTTATCTTCCTGGCGAAGGCGAGCGTCCACAAATAGTGGTAAGAGGGTAGTCAGCACCTGCCCATAGACATCATTTTGAATGTGCTCATAGGCTTGGTTTCCCCGACGTACTGGAGCGTTATTGCCTTGGTAACCACTCAGAGGAAGGATCTCTTCGACCAGGTCCGCATCCCCTGTGATGGAGTAGAGCGGCTGGAAACGATCATCATCATCGAGGTTGAGGGCGATATTTTCTACGTAATGCGCGTATTGTTCTAGCTCTCCAAAGTGCCCTAGGTTCGTAAGGGCTTTGAGCGTATAGTGAGTATCGCGCATCCAGCAATAGCGGTAGTCCCAATTACGGCCACTACCTGGTGCTTCAGGCAGACTCGTAGTTGTGGCGGCAATGATCGCACCGGTATCTTGGTATTGGTGCAGCTTTAGAGCCAAGGCAGAGCGAATAACTGCTTCTTGGTGAAACTGCCCGATGGAGGTTCTTCTTACCCAGCGCTCCCAATATTTACGAGTCTTGGTGTAAAAAGAGTCTAGCGTGATTTCAAGCTCCGCCTCAAGTGGAATCCCCCAAGTCAAAGCGAGATGGCGAGGACCGGTGAGGGTGAAGTACTTTTCCTCTGCGATATAATTGAGCGGAATGTTGGCAGTAAGCCTCACTTGGCGCTCAAGTCCCATATAGCGGATGTGGCTGCTGCCAAAAAGTAATTCTGGTTCAAGCTCGCCGTATTCACCGCGAGGTCTACAAACTACTTTGATCCGAGGCGTTCCTTCAAGAGGAATAATTCTTCTCGCGAGCAACAAAGGCTTATAATAGCGATCGTAATTAAGGAAGCGTGGGGCAAAATCCACTACTTTATAGCTTCCATCTTCACAATGAAACTCAGTAACGAGAATGTTGGTATTGGGAAGATAATACTGCTCACTTGTATAGTTTGGATCAGCAGGGGTTATACTATATTCCCCGCCTTTTTCTTTATCCAATAGACTACCAAACAAAAAACTGCTGTCAAATTTGGGCCAGCAAAGCCAGCTAATGTTGGCGTCGGTGTCTACGAGGGCAAGGTAGGCACAATTGCCGATAAGGCCGTGATTGTAGGTATGTCTTGACATATATTATTTTAGGTTGAGGACAACGAAGATAGTAGTCCCAAAGCCCAATGACAAGCCAATAAAGCAAGCAGATTAACGCTTTAGTACGGCGATTTTTGCATGTAGGTATTTAAGGCCCTTATTGATCAGAATGTCGATTTGATTAATTGCGAAGAGTGCTTAGTTTTTGATCACTCTGCTAGCGTAAATTCCATCCTGATTTTGAATGAGGAGCAGATAAACCCCTTGGGCCAAATGTCTTATGTCGAGCTCTTTGCTGGCTTCCTTTGCCAATACTAATTGCCCTTTCGAATCATACATCCTCGTTTGTGATACCTCCTGCAATTCTATTCTTAGAAGGTCCTTCGTTGGATTTGGATATACCTTCACTGTTTGAAGATCCAATTCAGAGATGCCAACAAGGTCTCCAATGGCGAGCACCATTTCATCAAAATCGCTACAAAGCAGACTGTCGCTTACGCTCAGGCTTAGATAGTGAATCCCGATGCCGAAGTCTGCCGCAGCAATCTTTATGCTGTTTGAGGTATCTCCAGTAGACCAGAGATAAGAGGAATAGCTAGGATCGACCATCAGCTCAAGGCTGTCAGCGATGTCTAAGAGTGTGTCTGGGCCAATATTAATTTCCAAGTCGCTCAGTTTAACGCTTACCACCTTCCTTTCAGTGGCACACTCTCCTTCTAAGCGTTCCCCGAAGTGGTAAAAAACCTCTCCATTCCAGTCCCTGGGGAAATAGATATTGGAAAAATTATGGGCGATACCACTCCCGCTAATCATGCTTAGTTCTGAGGTTGAACGCACTTGTGGATTACTTTGGCTTTGGTAAGAAAGCCGAGAGCCGCTATTTGCCATTTGGATATAAATCCCTGCGGTGTCATTG
>CAZHOC010000817.1:0-3597 GCA_964534295.1 uncultured Bacteroidia bacterium
GCTGTTCGAGCAGATCATCGATCAGATCTCGGAGACTTATGAGATCATAGATGAAATCCTGACCAAAGAGTTCGGCGACGCCGAATATACCGTAGAGGAAGTCGAAGCTATTGAAACCAATGACCCTCGCCTCAAAGAGGCTCGACGGATTTATCTCATCTTAGACGCAGACGGTATTGATGAAGAAACGATCAAGCAACAACAAGACCAAATATCAGAGCGTCTAGACTACCACCTAAATCTCAATTTCAAATCCAGACAGGAGATTTTAGGCGATGACTTAAACAGCCTCGACTATGGCGAATACGGCAATAATGATGTGATCGGAGGCAAAGAAAACGCAGAGCACGGTACCCATGTGGCTGGCATCGTGGCTGCTGACCGCAGCAATGATTTAGGAGTAGAAGGAATTGCTAGAGATGTAGAAATCATGGTGCTGCGTACCGTACCCAATGGCGATGAGATGGACAAGGATGTCGCTAACTCGATTCGCTACGCTGTAGATAATGGAGCACAAATCATAAATATGAGCTTTGGCAAAGACTTTTCCCCTCAACGCCAAATGGTAATCGAAGCCATCCAATACGCTGAGGAAAAAGGGGTACTTCTGGTCCATGGCGCAGGAAATGATGCCAGTAATAATGATGAATTTGGCAACTTCCCCAATGACCGGGATGCTGGCGGTAATATCTGGCTTGAGGTCGGAGCCAATGATGCGGAAGAAGGTCTAAGCCTAGTTGCTGACTTTTCAAATTATGGTCTTTCCACAGTAGACATTTTTGCCCCTGGCGTTGATATCTATTCAACTTTACCTTCTGATCAATATGGCAAACGTAGTGGTACCAGTATGGCAAGTCCTGTGGTAGCCGGTGTAGCCGCTCTTCTGTGGTCTTACTTTCCAGAGCTGACAGCAGCACAAATCAAAACGATTATCGAATCCACTGCCATTTATCATGGTAAAGAAAAGGTCTACCGCCCCAACGAGGACGGAAAGCAGAAGAAAACAAAGTTCAAAAAGCTTTCTGCCACTGGGGGGATCATCAATGTGCTTGAAGCTGTAAAAATGGCCGAAGGCATGTAAAACCTTGATCTCTTTAAAAAAAAAGTCCCATGCAGTTGTAGCACTGCATGGGACTTTTTGCTATTGGTAAAAAGCTATTTCTTCAATTCTTCAAGCTGAGTTTGGATAGATTGAAGCTTAGCTACTTCTTCACTGATTTTTGTGGCCTGAGTGGCTTGTTCAGTTTTATTAGCTTCTTGAGCAGTCTCTATTTTGATAATTTGGGCCTGAGCTGCTGCAATTTTTTCCTGTAGCTTAGCGATCTCCTCTTCCATCTTTTGGATGTTACCTTGCTCATTAGCAACCTCTTTGGTGAGCTTTTCGCCCTTTGCGATCAGTTCCTCTTCTACTTTTTGCTCTTCGGCGACTACTTCTTGCTGAGCTGTAATTTTTTGCTCTAACTGATACATCTTGGTTTTGACGTCAAGGCTTTGCAAAAAGATTTTCGCTTTTTCCACTTCCTCAGGGTACTTTTCTGAATCTAGGAAATTGTAATAGCCGGCGGAAAGAAACATAGTGATACGACTAAATTTCCCATCTGTGTTTTCGACAGGCTCTACTCGATAGTAGTAGTCCATCGTACGGTCCGAGATTTCGGGAAAGCTAACCGACTCAAGTGCCTGTAGTCCTTTAAAATTCTTGACTTTCTCCCCAGTTCCAACACTAAATTTCTCGTTTAGTACCGTCAAAATTTCTTCGGCATCTCCTTGGATTACAAAAGTGAGGGCATTTCCGCTAGGTTTTACTTTTTTGGCAAAAGTCGCCGTTGTCTCCTCCACCTGAGCGGCCTTTTGCAGACGAGCAGTAGCTGGTTCTTGTGCTTTTAAGCTGATAGTCAGATTGATGACGAGCAGAGCAAGCAAAGATTTAAATAGTATGTTTTTCATTTTATAGAGATTATGTATGATCAATTTTTAATTCTCTCTTTTGACGGGCAATATTTCTAAAAAGTAACAGTAGGGAATAACAACAATCGGCACATCATTTGATATAATCTTACACCGAGGATCCAAATCCCTCCAACAGATTGGGGAATTCGTTGGAAAACAGGATATTTACGGGAGAGAAAATGTTGTCTCAAAAACTCATGCAGGTTGACTACGGCAAACAAGGCTTTTTGATCTTGCTACTGGCGAGCGTCATGGTCGTCTGCGTTGAGGCTATCCGTCCTGATTCCACTTTGTGGAACGATTCCCAAGCAACTGATTTTCAGGCACAAAAGGACACCTTAGACGATTTCCATCGCAAAGTAGTCGAAAGATCACCTAGTCTTTATGGCGCTGAATCTTGGGAAATCCTCCCCTCCGAAAAAGAAATCTTCGCCAATCTAGAGTCTCCACTATCTAGATTTTTTGGCGCGCTAAACCTTAGTCGCTCTCGCAAAAGCAAAGTTCGGATCGCATATTTTGGTGATTCGATGATCGAAGGTGATCTGATTACGCAAACTTTGCGCAATGAATTACAAAAAATGTTTGGCGGTCAAGGCGTAGGCTTTGTTCCAATTACCTCTAATACCTATTCTTTTCGTAAGAGTATTTGGCATAGATTCTCCAAGGATTGGCGTTCCTACAACTTTCTAAAGTCCAATCGTCAGGACTTTGGTATCTCAGGAGAGTTGTTTCTTGCCTCCCAACCTGTCGATGGACGTAAAAACCTCAACACTTGGGTTCGCTACCAAGGCTCCGATATGTATCCAACGACTCAAACCTTTGATCGTATCAGCCTCTTTTACGGCAAGCAAACCGATACTCTCTACGCAGATCAAGATGCTTTCGTAGAAGTTAGAGTCAAGGACCAAAAAGATACGCTCTTCCTCGATCCGTCCTATGCCGTCAATCAATTGAGCATTAGCGAAGAACCAGTAGAAAATATTGAACTTCGCTTCTCCATCCCCAAAAATCTCCCTGTATACGGACTTAATTTTGAAAGTGAGTCAGGTATACATTTAGATAATTTTTCTTCGCGTGGAAGCAGTGGGCAAGACTTGGTTGATATTCCAGATGAAATGATGAAACAGTTTCATCACCATCTAGAATACGATCTCGTAGTGCTTCATTTTGGCGTAAACGTTACTTCTGCCCATCGCACCAATTTCGATAGCTACGAAGAAGGCATGAAACGGGTCATTAAACACATTCGCCAATGTATGCCGGAAACGGACATCCTCATGGTCAGTGTAGGCGATAGAGGTATCAAGCTCAATGGCCGCTGGCAAACAGATCCTTCTGTACCCCTAGTTTTAGAGGCCCAACGCCGCGTAGCTCAAGAAATGAACGTAAGTTTCCTTGACCTCTACCGAAGCATGGGCGGCAAAAATACCATGGTTCGTTGGGTAGCCCGCGATTGGGCGATTCATGACCATGTCCATACTACTCGCCGAGGCGCTCGCAAGATTGCCGGTATCCTCAGAGATTACCTCATGTCCCAGTATGAGGACTTTGAGATGGAGCCGATGCAGGCCCTGAAGTAACAAGCGAATATCCAATTATTGTATGATTTATGATGGCAGGGCTGCTTTGCTAGGTCCTTTACTCATG
>CAZHOC010000818.1:0-3596 GCA_964534295.1 uncultured Bacteroidia bacterium
AGGGCTGATTTGGCTATCAATTGATAGAGTGGTTGTTCTAAAGTCACCACTTGATCAAATATGAATAACACAAGCCCCAAACCACCGCCAACGATAAGACTCTTTACAACTGGAAGAAGAATCTCTTTTTTACCAATGTTGAAGTATTTCCGTGTCAAGTAAATACCTAGCGGTAGCATGAAAACCATTTGCATGGCGTTGATGGCCGCTACCCATATGATCCCATAGGTGGGGACACCCACCAGCATCAGGATCGCGAATAGGGTTCCTAATACCTGAAATCTAAAGCATAGCCCTGATTTACCGATGCCCAGCATCAAGTCATTGTTCAGTGCCACCATCATACCTGGTACAAGGCTAATCATCTGCCATTGCAAAAGTGGGATCGATTGCTCCCATTCCTCTCCAAAAAACACAATAATGATCTGTACCGAGCAGGCTACGATGAAAAAGAAAATGGGGAAGCTGATTGCACTCACCTTCTCTGAGATATTCTTAAAAACCATGCTCAAATCATCCGGCTTGCTTTGGAACTTTGCAAAAAGAGGGAAGGCAATTCTAGACATTGTTGCTTGGATAATATCCCGCACCGTTGTCATTATTTTCCTTGCAATCCCAAAAAGGCCTGCTGCGTCCAAACCCAAGAAGTAGCCTATGAACAAATCTAAGAGCTGCCCATTACCAAAAAAGATGAGTTTATTTCCCGTGATACTGATACCAAAGCTCAATAGCTTCATGTATCGATCCCACGAAAACATAAACTTGGGCCGCCAAGGAGTTAAGAAAAATAAGGTTCCTTGCATCACTACCCCTAAGACCAAATGGTACCAGATAACACTTTCTGCTCCCATTCCGCGAAGCGCAAGCGTAATCCCAACTATGCCCGCAATAAAGGCTGCAAGCAGTTGTCTAATGGCTAGAGGCTTAAAGTTTAGCTCTCTCTGCAACATGGAAATGGGTACCGTAGCTATTGCAGTAATGGGAAATACTACTCCCAATAAGCGCAGCAAATAGGTAAAGCTCTCTTCTTCATAGAGCATGCCCACTAGTGGAGCCGCAAAAAATACAATTACATAAAGAACGAGTCCTAGTAAAAGACTTCCCCAAAAAGCAGACTGCTTGTCAAGCTCGTCTATTTTCTCTTTTTGGATTAAGGCTGCGGTAAGTCCCTGTTCGACAAATATCTCCATAAAGTGGACGATACTCGTAACGATTGCTACCACTCCAAATGCCTTTGGATCAAGGAGCCGAGCTAGAATCAGGAAAATCGATAGGGTTAATATCCGACTACCAAATTTTTCTGTTAGCGTCCAAAAGGCTCCCTGTAAAGACTGTTTTTTTACACTCACTATTATTCCATTAGGTAAGTAGGGGGGAGGAGATCCTTATTGTCCTGACAGCTCAGGCGTAACCACGTTTTTGAAATATTCAAGCGTGATTTTTAAGCCTTCACTTCTCGATACCTGGGGCTCCCAGCCTAATACACTCTTGGCCTTGCTAATATCTGGTTTGCGAATCTTAGGATCATCTTGCGGGAGATCTTTGTAAACGATAGTGCTATCGCTCCCAATAAGCTCGATGACTTCCTTAGCAAAATCTAGGATGGTAATCTCTTGGGGATTGCCAATGTTGACCGGCTCAACTTCATCACTCATCAAGAGACGATAGATACCTTCGATTAGATCGTTTACAAAACAAAAAGATCTAGTCTGGCTACCATCACCAAAAACAGTGATGTCCTCTCCTCTGAGTGCCTGTCCCATAAATGCTGGCAACACGCGGCCATCATCTAGACGCATCCTTGGTCCATAGGTGTTGAAGATGCGCACAATGCGGGTCTCTACACCATGGTAGCGATGGTAAGCCATGGTCATAGCTTCCATAAAACGCTTGGCTTCGTCATAACAACCTCTGAATCCTACTGGGTTTACATTACCCCAATAATCTTCCGGCTGCGGATGGATTAATGGATCGCCATATACCTCGGAAGTACTGGCGATAAGCATTCTTGCACCTTTTTCTTTGGCCAAACCTAACATCTTATGAGTTCCCATCGCCCCAACTTTTAGGGTCTGGATCGGAATCTTAAGGTAGTCGATCGGACTTGCTGGAGAGGCAAAGTGTAGGATATAATCCAAATCGCCTTCTACCCAGGTATATTCCGTTACGTCATGCTTGACATAACGAAAGTCCTCATTACCAAAGAGGTGCTCTATGTTCTTGATATTTCCTGTGATGAGGTTATCCATTGCGATAACCTTGAAATCTTTGGCTAGGAAATAGTCACAAAGATGGGAGCCGAGAAATCCGGCTCCTCCTGTTATTAATACTGTTGGTTTACTGCTCATTTTGAGGCGCGCCTATTGTTTGTACAACTTCCGGACGACCGATAGAGAAGTAGGTAAACCCTGCTTCTGCCATGTCTGCCGGTTCGTAGATGTTACGACCGTCAAAGATGATCTGATTTTTTAGACTGGCTTTGACTTTTTTGAGATCCAAAGAACGAAACTCACTCCACTCGGTGATGATGAGTAGAGCATCGACATCTACCGCTGCCGCATAAGCATTTTCGGTATAGTCAATGTCCAGTTGTGTGTACATCTGGACTGCTTCCATTGCCTCAGGATCAAAGGCTTTGATCTTTGCACCCTTGGCTAGCAACTCAGCAATGATGACTAAGGCTGGAGCTTCCCGAATATCGTCAGTATTTGGCTTGAAGTCCAAACCCCAAACTCCAAAAGTCTTACCCGTCAAATCTTCGCCAAACTGTTCCACGATTTTTGTAACCATGACAGATTTTTGACGCTGATTTACACCCATTACTGAATCCAAGATACTGAAATCGTAATCATACTGGCGTGCTGTCTTAAATAAAGCAGATACGTCTTTTGGGAAGCATGAGCCTCCGTAGCCTACACCAGGGAATAGGAAACGAGCACCAATTCTACTATCGGTACCCATGCCGCGACGTACATTGTCGACATTGGCTCCTACTTTTTCGCATAGGTTAGCGATCTCATTCATAAATGAGATTTTGGTCGCCAAAAATGAGTTAGCTGCATACTTTGTGAGCTCAGAGCTTCTCTCATCCATAAATAGGATAGGATTACCAGACATCACAAATGGTTTGTAGAGGCGCTCCATTTTTTCCTTCGCCTTCGCCGAACGCGTACCAATAACAATTCGCTCTGGCTTCATGAAGTCTTCTACTGCAAAACCTTCACGTAAAAACTCCGGATTGGAGATTACGTCAAATTCTACTTTTGCCTCTGCCGCAATAGCAGCGTGCACTTTATCTGCTGTTCCTACTGGAACTGTACTTTTGTTTACTACAATGGTGTAGCGTTCTAGCATAGGACCAATTTGACCCGCTACACCCAGAACGTACTGTAGATCAGCAGAACCATCTTCCATAGGTGGAGTAGGCAATGCCAAGAAAATAATGTCTGCAAACTTTACGGCCTCTTCCAAGCTATCGGTAAAATGAAGGCGACCTTCATTGATGTTACGCTCGAAGAGAACCTCTAATCCAGGTTCATAAATCGGAATTTGTTTCGCCTTGAGCATGGCGAGCTTTCGTGGATCATTGTCCACAC
>CAZHOC010000819.1:0-3589 GCA_964534295.1 uncultured Bacteroidia bacterium
GTTGGATGAAGTTTCCTAGAAGCCAAAAGAGTCTCTACTCTTTAACCCTGATCCAAGTTCCCCTGTTGGCAACGACGTATTCGATATCGTAAAAGTATACCGCGGTGGTTCTTGGGCTGATGTAGCTTACTACCTCTCTCCTGGTTCTCGTCGTTACTTCAACGCTGACTCTTCCAGCGCTACGATCGGATTCCGCTGTGCGATGATTCGCGTCGGTAGCCCTGACTAATCAAATATTACAGTAGAAAATATTGCAGCTTCGTCCATTGGGCGGAGCTGTTTTTTTATGACCACTGCGCGGAACGAGAGAGTTTCGAATTTCAAATATCGAACGCCCAATTTCGAAGGGATTGACATTCCTTCTACATTCGGCCTTCGATATTCATCATTCATAATTCCTATCTTGTTATATGTATCCTAGATTCAATCCCGATCTGCCTTTTGTCAAAGCAGATTATGAAGGCGTTCCCCTCAAAGATGGTCGTTACACCAATGAGCATCCTCATCCATTTCCGGGCTTTGGCGATATCTTGCGCTGGCAGCTAGGCAGCAATCCCCAAAAGCAGGAAAAGAAAACAGATGATTTTCGCGTTCCGACGCAGTCTGACCACAGCTTTTTTGATACCCAAGAAGATATTGTCGTTTGGCTAGGCCACGCGAGCTTCTTTATTCGCTTTCAAGGGGTAAATTTCATCACCGATCCTTGCCTAAGAGATCTTCCGATGATCCCTCGCCTTGCTAAGCTTCCCTTTGGTACTGATCAGATCCGGAATATTGACTACATCCTCATGTCCCACGGACATCGAGACCATTTTGATGTAGACTCATTGAAGCTAATCCTCAAAAATAATCCCAAAGCCGAGTTTTTAGCGCCTTTGCGGTTGGGCAAGTTGATTCGAGCTCTTGGCCATAAACTATATCAAGAGGCCGGTTGGTATCAATCCTTTCAGGGAACGCGAGAACTCGATATCCATTTTCTTCCTGCCAAACATTGGAATCGTCGCTTTCTCACCGATACCAACACCATGCTTTGGGGAAGCTTTTATCTCAGCAATGGCAGTAAGAATCTTTACTTCGCGGGCGACAGCGGTTATGCTTCACATTTTGCGGATATAGGGGAGCTATATCCCGATTTAGATTTATGCTTGATGCCAGTAGGAGCCTATAAGCCCTCCTTTATCATGGAGCACTCCCATACTTCCCCTACAGAAGCCGTGCAAGCTTTCCACGATTTAGGCGGCAAACGCTTCATCCCGATGCATTATGGAACCTATGATCTTTCGGATGAACCCATAGGGGAGCCCGTTCGCATACTGCGAAAACTGCAAAAAGAGCAACAAATCAAGGGAGAGTACCTTGAATTAGGCTTAGGAGAAGCATATTCCTGGTGATTCTTACGTAGCTTATCCATGTTCCCAAAAAGGCATCGTATTGTCCCATTATTAGGATTATTTTGGTTTTTAGAATATCCCAAAACCCACAAAGACATCAGACAGTTCGTTCTTTATCTGACCTTGATTGTTTTCTGTAGTCTACCCTTCAGCTCTTCTTTGCTTGCTCAAAGTTTAGCTAAAGAACGCGCAGCAGACTGGCAACTTGCAGGTTTACAGGAAGCACCGATAGAACCCATACACGAGATTGATTTTAAATCTGCTGGCGGTATCTCTGATGGTAAAACCCCCAATGATGCCCTCATCCAAGAACTGATCGAGCAAAACGCTGATCATCCCTTTGTCATTTTTTTCCCGGCAGGGATTTTCCACTTTTCACAGTCTATTGCTCTTCCTAGCAATTGCATCCTGCGTGGCGAATCCGCGGATTCTAGCATTTTACAATTTGATCTAGGCGAAGCAGATCATCTCATCAAGGTCCAGGGGTTCGCCCAGCAAAATCCTAGCCTATTAGCTGCCTCCGTAAGCAAGGGAGCATCCTATATCCGTATCAAGGAACCAGAGGCTTTTCAGATTGGCGATTATATCAAAATCTTTGCGCAGGATTCGGCCTTGATTACCTCCTCCTGGGCTCAATACTCCACCGGACAGCTAGTGCAAATCAAAGGCATCTTGAAGGATAGTCTATTTCTGAGCCATCCTTTGAGAAAAGATTTTTCTCTAGAAAACAGCGCCCGTATCATCGGATTTAGCCCCAAGACACAAGTCGGGATCGAACAGTTACAAATCCTTCGTTTAGATACCACCGACAGTCAAACGAGCAATATACATTTTGAGTATGCCGCCAATTGTTGGCTTAGCTGCGTCAAAAGCCGCTTCTGTAATTTTGCCCATGTCGAGCTTAAGCATAGTTTGCAAATCGCGATTAGCGGCAGTCAGTTCGAGCAAGCACATAATTACGGCAATGGAGGCAAAGCATACGGCATTATGCTTCACTTTGCCACTAGTAGCGCTCTCGTCTTCGACAACAGCTTTAGAAAGCTCCGTCATGCCCTCATCCTTCAAGCGGGAGCCAATGGCAATGTCATTGCTTATAATTACTCCAGTGAGCCTTATTGGACGGAGGTAAATCTACCTTTTGACTCAGCGGGAGATTTGGTGCTTCACGGCAATTACCCATATGCTAACCTCCTTGAGGGAAATGTAGTCCAAAACATCGTCATCGATAACTCGCATGGTATCAATGGGCCTTACAATACCTTCTTCCGTAATCGAGCTGAGCTATACGGCATCTTCATGAATCAGGATCCTAGCAGCGATCAGCAAAACTTTATCGGTAATGAGGTAACAAACCAAGGCCTCTTTTTAGGCAACTATATTCTTGAGGGAAAGGATCATTTTGAGCTAGCCAACAACATCCAGGGGGAAATCAAACCGCGAGGAGATCAGACGCTGCAAGAAAAGTCTCTTTTCCTACTAGAAGGTGGTTCTTGGTTTCAGCAACCCAATCATCTCCCTCCTATTGGGTCGCCCAATGAACTCAATACCCACCAGATCGAAGCCCAAAAACGTGCGCTTGCTAACTTGTCTACGGCTTGCAGTTCGCCCCTTTTGTCCACCGCCATATCTACCGTCAAAAACGATCATCAGACCTACTATTTGCTTTCCAATTCACAGACAAACAGGCTGAGCGTTCACCGAAGGTATAACAGCAAAGAGATCACCCATATCAAACTCTACTCCCTAAGTGGAAAGCTACTGCAGCAAAGTGAAGGCACATCTGTCGATACCGAGGGGCTTAGCCAAGGAATATATATCGTCCAAGTCTACCATCGATCGGCATTGCTTGGCAATCTAAAATGGAGAAAAAAGTAGGGAATGCAGAATATCGAATTTCGAACTGGGAAGTCTTATTGAACGAGGCAGCGCAGGCTGTGAGATTGCCCTTGATAAGAAAGACGTATTAGATACAGACCGCTTGGCAGATTTTGACTGGAGATCTTTAGTTTATCTACTCCTGCGGAGAACGCTTCCTCGCCCAGCACACGACCCTGAAGATCAAATATCACTAAACTACCCGCTTCTTGTACTGGCTCAGCGAACTCTACAAAAAAGTGATCCTGCGCAGGATTGGGGTAGAGGCGAGGGGAGACTATCTTTTCATCATGCTCTAGAGAAGTAGTCAAATTGATGCTAAT
>CAZHOC010000820.1:0-3589 GCA_964534295.1 uncultured Bacteroidia bacterium
TATAATCATATGTATCAATCCGAGCTTTTGATCGGCAAACTAGCCAACTTCTTTGCTGCCATTGCTTTGTTTATCTCCTGCCTCGGTTTGCTAGGCCTGGTCTCTTTTCTTGCCAAACAAAAGACAAAGGAAATCGGCATTCGCAAGGTCCTGGGCGCATCGGTAGGCAATATCGTGGCCCTGCTTTCTCGAGACTTTTTACGTCTAGTGCTGATTGCATTCGTGATTGCTACCCCATTGACGATTTACTTCATGCAGGCCTGGCTCGATGATTTTGTCTTCCATATTGATTTGAGTTGGACGACCTTCCTATTAGTGGGGCTGGGTGCAGTCTTATTAGCCTTTCTAACGGTTAGCTTTCAAAGTGTCCAGGCTGCCCTTGCCAATCCTGTTAACAGCTTAAGAAACGAATAGAATGAACCTCATAGAACTAAAAGATATCGCTTATTATCACCGTCAAGGCCTGCAAAAGTCTTGGGTGTTACGCAAGATCAATCTCAGCGTGCAGGCTGGTGAATTTGTTACCATCATGGGCCCAAGTGGGGCGGGTAAAACTACCTTACTCAATATCATCGGATTGCTCGATAGCCCGATGGGAGGGACCTATTCGTTCCTCGGAGAGGGCCTAGAAAAACTCAAAGAAAAGCAACGCCAAGCGATGCATAAAGAGCATATGGGCTTTGTCTTCCAAGCCTATCACCTGATCGACGAGCTCACAGTTTATGAAAATATTGAGACCCCGCTTATCTATCGTGGTATCAAGGGCAAAGAGCGTAAAAGTATGGTGGCCAATATTTTGGATCGCTTCAATATCGTGGCCAAAAAAGATCTTTTCCCCAGTCAACTTTCTGGTGGTCAACAACAATTGGTCGGGGTGGCGCGCGCTGTGATCACTAAGCCGAAGGTTTTGCTAGCAGACGAGCCTACGGGTAACCTACACAGCAAGCAAGGCGATAAAATTATGCAGCTTTTCCAAGAGCTCAATGAGGAAGGGGTTACCATCATTCAGGTGACCCACTCTGAGAAAAATGCCCAATACGGCAGTCGTTTGATCGAATTAGAAGACGGTTTTATTCGCAAAGATGAGTCCATCCAATCCATGAGTAGCCATGCATAGTTTCTATAAGATTATACTGCTGTTGGGTTTATTGGCCTGCAGCCGAACGCTTGCTCAAACCCCCAAGGTTTGGACTTTAGAGCAGTGTTTGATTACTGCCGTGCAGAACGCTCCTCTCGCTACCCAGGCTAAGCTCACCCAGGAGTTGGCTGATTGGGACCTCAAATCAGCCAAGAGTCAAAGACTACCTAGCATCAGTGCAAGCTCAGGACTCGGGATGCAGTTGGGTTATACTATTGACCCTACGACCAATACCTTTGACAATCAGCAGATTGGCTACAATGGTATCAACCTCAATGCTGAGCTCACGCTCTTCGCCGGTGGTAGTGTAAACAATAATATAAAGGCCCAGAAGTTCCAGCAAGAGAGTGTGGTTTGGCAGCAAAAAGAAGTAATCAATCAGCTTAAGCTCCGCGTATTGGTGGCATATATGAATGCTTTGTTAGGTGGAGAACAAGTCCGGCAAGCAGAAACAGAACAGGCCTCTTTGCTGGCCCAAGTAGACAATATCAAGCGTCAAATTGAGGCGGGTACTCGTTCCGCGAATGAGCGGCTAGAACTCGAAATCCAAATTGCGCAAAACCGCCAGCTCATCGTACAAGCCCAGCAACAATTCGATCTCGCCCAAGCTGAACTCCGTTTTTTGTTGGTGCTAGATCAGGACGCTCCCTTGGAATTAGCGCCTTGGGAAACGGTCGAGCAAGCTCCCTTGCACCATCCGGGTGAAAGTTTGCAGCTTGCTCATTATCCGACTATCCAAGACCGACAAGCTCAGCTAAAGGCTGCCGAGCATCGTCTCAAAGCTGCTCGGGGAGGCTCGATGCCTCAAATTACCCTCTTTGGCTCGCTTAACACCAATTACTCTTCAGTATCCCAGAAGGTGATTGGTTACGAAGTGGATAATAGCAGCGAAAACGTAAGTTTTATGGGTACTCAAGGGGAGCTGATTCGCTTTGGCGAGAGCCCGATCTTTGCACCTAATCCTTATTTCAATCAATTGCGGGAAAACTTTGGCCAACAAGTTGGGGTCTTCTTTTCCATCCCCATCTTTCAGCAAAGTCGCAATCATATCGCGACCCAGCGTTCAAAGGTTGATCTTTTGCAGGCAAGAGCCGCTCTGCAAAACGAACAGCAGCAATTGAGTTTTACGGTGCAGCAAGCCTTGATCGCCCAGATGGCGGCCCTAGAGAACTTTGAAGCAGCAAAAAATACTGCCGCAGTCAATCAAAAACTCCTGCAAAACAAGGAGCGGGAATACAAACTCGGTAGTTGCAATGCATTGGATTATTTTATTGTCCGCAACCGCAGTCTTAATGCTCAGAGACAGCTAATCGCTGCCCGCTACGATTATTATTACCGTACTAAGGTGCTCGAACTCTATGAGCGAGGAGAGTTATAAAATGCCTATAAGTTGGAGCTTCCCTTTGGAGGCTCTAACTTGTAGTCTGATATGACCAACAACGATATTTTACGCCGGATCCGTTACATCTTTGACCTTTCTGATGATAAGATGATCAAGCTTTTTGCCTTGGCTGATATGGAGGTGAGCCGGGCAGAAGTGAGCGACTGGCTAAAGCGAGATGATGATCCCGAGTCCGAAATTATTCTCGATCAAGAGTTGGCTTCCTTCCTCAATGGTTTCATCTCTGATCGTCGCGGCAAAAGAGAAGGACCGCAACCGATACCAGAAAAGCGGCTCAATAATAATCTGATCTTGCGTAAACTGAAGATTGCGCTCAATCTCAAAAATGAGGATATGCTCGAAATATTTGCCTTAGCAGGTCGCGAGCTTAGTCCGCATGAGCTGAGCGCCTTTTTTCGTAAGCACAGTCATCCCAAATACCGCCTTTGTAAGGACCAATATTTGCGCAATTTTCTCATTGGTATGCAAGAAAGATATAGGCCTAACGTTTAGAGATTAATCAGTAATTTTAGGGAAAGTCTCCTCAATGCCTGTATTGATCAGTCGGTTGTTTGTTTTTACCCTGCTCCTCCTCATGGCTGAGCGTTCCCTGCAAGGGCAAAACAACGACAAAATCGCCTATATAGACAGCCTGGAAAGTGCTTTGGAAAACCAAAAAGCACTCAATGAGGAAAAGGTAAACTTGCTCAACCGTCTTGGCTACGAGTATTGGATTGTAGACCCCCGCAAGTCGGAGGAATATGGAGGCGAAGCTTTGGAGATTGCTAAAATTTTGCCTTATCCCAACGGACAGGCCTTTGCCAATCGGGTGATAGGGGTCTCGCATTGGGTCCGTGGTAATCTTGATTTAGCTTTTGGTTTTTTGATTGATGCTTCGGACTTGTATGAGTCTATAGGCGATTCATTAGGATTGGCCAACAGTATCCTCAATCTGGGGATGGCTTATGCGGACCAACAAAATGTTAAAGTTGCAGCGAAGAAATACCAAGACGCCTTGAGCATATTTAGTAAGCTTGAGGCTTCCTCCCGAGTCGCTACTACTTACACTA
>CAZHOC010000821.1:0-3589 GCA_964534295.1 uncultured Bacteroidia bacterium
ATGGTAGTGCCTTTCCCTATACTTGGGGTTGGCAATACTTTTTTGGACATAAGCGTTCCGCATCCCGAAAGCTTTCGGGAGTAAACAAATAAAAAACGACCTAATTCATCCTGCGATAATCCAATGGACTCATACCCGTTTTGTTTTTGAAAAGGCGGGAAAAACTCTGGGGATACTCAAAACCTAGACCATATGCGATCTCCCCAATGGACTGGTTGGAATTTAAAAGGATGGTTTTGGCTTTATCTATGATCCGTCCGTCAATGTGCTCCTTGATGCTTTTGCCGGTTTCCTTTTTCAATAAGTCGCTTAAATAATTGGTGGACATATTGAGTTTTTCGCCAAAGTAACTGGCGGAGGGCACGCCTAAATCTGAGATATTTTCGGTATTGAAATAGGACTTAAGGGCGCTCTCAAACTCTGAAACAAAGTCTTTATTGATATTGCTACGTGTGTAAAACTGGCGGTCAAAAAAGCGATCACAATAATTCAGCAGTAGCTCAAGATTAGACAAAATCAGCTTTTGGCTATGCCTATCAAGATTTTGGGAATACTCCTCTTGGATTTGGGACACTAGCTCGGAGATAAACTTTTCTTCCTTAGGCGATAAGTGTAAGGCCTCGTTTACGTCATAAGAGAAGTAGGAGTAGCTATCCATCTTTTTGCCTAGCGCAGACTTGTGGAGCAGCTCAGGATGGAACAGTAAAGTCCATCCTGTGTTCTCGCTAAATTCATCTTCGGCCGGGCTAGAAAACACCTGTCCCGGACTAGAGAAGATCAATGTCCCTTCCTGAAAATCATAAGAATTTCTCCCGTAACCTAATGATCCACTCACCTTATCTTTGTACATGATGGCGTACATATCAGCCGAAAATCGGAGGTTGAAGAGACTAGGATCCATGGGTGGCCTAGGGCCTTCTTTCTTTTCCTCTAACAGACTGATTAGGGGATGCTCAGGCGGAGGGAAGTTTAGCATCTCATGAAACTGAGAGATGCTTTTTATTTGAAAGATATCGCTCATTGATCTTCTTATTTATTAAGCCAAGCCTACTAATTGTTTACTCACTGAAACCAATTGCTTAGCAGCGTCCATGTCATAGGCATGGGGGTTGGGAGACTTAAGTGGCCAGCCGCCCTTACGGCATTCCTTGTCACGATAAAGCACACTATGCTGGCTGAAATATTCTCCAGAGTATTGGGGCGCTTCATCTGACAATAGACAATGAAGCGAAGTTTGAGCAGATTCCCAATTGCTATTGGATATCGAGCGAGTAAGCGGTTGAGCGATGGTCATAAGTGTGGACATCAAGAAATTGCCCCCTTTCCCAAAATTGGATCTTGCCCAGCCTGGGTGAATAGAATAGGTTGTCACCCCGCTATCTTTTAGCCTATCAGCAAGTTCCATCGCGTATTGTACGACTGCTACTTTGGCTTCCCCATAGGCATCGAAGTTATTGTAGGCTCTATTTTCATAATTCAAATCTTCGAGGTGAACCTTATGCCTTTTCTTGGGACTTCCCGCGTGTACGACCGAAGAAAGTATGAGCATTCTTGCAGGGGCACTGGCCTTGAGAATGTCCAATAATAATTCTGTGAGGAGGAAGTGGCCAAAATAGCTGGCGGCCATGGTGATCTCGAAGCCGTCTTTGGAGAATATGGGCTTCCCTTCCATATTGACCATACCTGCATTACAAGCTAGGCCATCGAGGCGCTTATATCTTGCTAAGAATGTATCGACAAAGGCTCTCACCGAATCCAAGTCAGCCAAATCACATCTGATTACTTCATAGGATCCTACTAGCTCAGCAAAAGCTTTGGCGACTGCTTCGCCAGCTTCTACTCTTCTACAGGCCATGACCACGTGAGCTCCTTGTTTTACAAGTTGTTGGGTGGTTTCGAAACCGACGCCAGAATTTGCTCCTGTTACGATATAGGTTTGACCGCTAAGATCCTTGGCAAGGTCTCGATGGTCGCACCAGATTACATTTTTATTACTCATTGCATTTTTGGATTTGTTGACATGACAAAAATGCAGGCTAGCTTCAAAGAAGATTTAACCGTTTTACTGCTAGTTGTAACAATTTCTTAGAAGGTGAGATGGAGCGTTCTGCGAAGCAGCAAAAAAATAATCCCTCCACCAATACAAGGTGAAGGGATCTATTTGCAATTACCGTCTAATGTGCTTAGTTCATCAAAGCGATCTCGACAGAAGAGCGAGCAAGACATGCCTGATATTCTGACCAAATTTCATTGGCTTTGTCCTCACTACCTGTAAGCTCTACCATAGCAGCCCACCATTTTTGATTACTAGGGCTTACGACCCAGTTCATCGATTCGATACCATCCATTCCCCAGATAGCCATACGGTCCCAGCTACCGGTTTGGAAATCAACCATCACCTCTGGTCCGGGCGTACCGGCTTTTTCACTGGCAACTTTGAAGTACTTATCAATAATCTCTATCGCACGATTCTTTTTATCTGCGTGATAGTCCATCATGACGACTCGCTTCCACTGTGGGTTTTCTCGTTTTACTCCTTCCTGAGCGTAGAGACTAGGGGTTAAAAATAGAGCAAGACCCAAAAAGGCGAAGGCGTTGAAGATGAGTTTTTTCATGACTAATCAATTTGGTTTTTAAGCGTTTACAATTGTTTGTGTTAAGGACTGAACCTTAAACAACAAATAATAATTGCCAACGTCAGCAGGGCTTTTGCGTATTTTTATAGGTAGAAATACCTATTCTCAATCCATGCTAACCACCTGAATTTCAGCTATCCATGAGTCCAGATAAAATAGAGGCTTATTTCCAACGCATTCAATATCATGGCGATCACAGTCCCAATCTCGCCCTTCTAAAAAATTTACAACGTCAGCATTTATTCAATGTACCCTTCGAAAATCTTGACATCCATGAAGGAGTGCGCATCGAATTGGATACCGAGCGTATCTACCAAAAGCTAGTTGAGAATAGACGTGGCGGTTTTTGCTATGAACTCAATGGTTTGTTTTATGAATTGCTGACAAGTTTGGGGTTCAAGGTCAAACGCGTTTCAGCCATCGTGATGGATGAGGATCGCACTTGGACGCCCGAATATGACCATATGAGTCTGGTCGTGGGCATAGATGGCAGCGACTACCTTTCAGACGTGGGTTTTGGGCGTTTTAGCTTTTGGCCCATCAAGTTAGAGTTGGGGCTGGTGCAAGAGGATCAAGAAGGTAAGTTTCGGGTAGAGCGCGGACCTGCCGAACGCTTACTCATCTCCAAATGGAACAACAAAGATTGGCAGCCCGAGTTTGCTTTTCATGAACAGGCAGTCCCTTATGAGGCTTTTGCGGCCCGTTGTGCATATCAGCAAGATGATCCGGCCTCGCATTTTTTAAAACAACGCTTGATCACTAAACCGAGCGAGCAGGGACGCCTTACCCTTACCGATAAAGAGTTCAAAATTACCCGAGCGGAAGGCCTCATGGCCCATCACAAATTTACAGAACTCAAGGGTAGTTTCGATCCCTACTACTTTATATTCATCAATCGCCTGGATCATTTTATCCATTGCTGCTTCTCGGGTATCAGCATGGACAATCAGCTT
>CAZHOC010000822.1:0-3571 GCA_964534295.1 uncultured Bacteroidia bacterium
TCTGCTGATATTCCTGCATTTCACTGCGTTCCGCCAGAACAGCGTCTCGAGCTTCGTTATAAGTTTTGAAAAGCTCCAATTCTTCCCCCTGGAAGCTACTGGCACTTCGCCCTTCATACTCATTGCGGTATTTGCGATAGATACGGGTAGACTCAAGATTTGCCATGACGATGTTTTCGCCCTTGGCATTGCCGAGAAAATTCCAGCCATGGATATCATCGATAAAACCATTTTTGTCATCGTCTATACCATTGTTCGGTATCTCGTCCTCATTTACCCATATTTTGTCCTTGAGGTCTTCGTGTTCTACGTCTACCCCTGAGTCAATGATGGCTACGACTATGGTTTTTGATTCTTTGCCTTTGAGTCTTTCATAAGCCTCTAAGGTACTCACTCCCTCTAGTTCACTTGAATTGGGATCTGCATGATGCCAGTGCGTACGCTGATCTGATGGTACGTCCGCCGCTTTGTCCTCGCTTTGAGCCATCAGGCCAAAACCTCCCAAAAGCCCCAAACTAGCCAGGGCCACTCGTTTAAAATTCATAGAATATTTATGTTGAAACAATTGTACTTTCTAAAATCGCCGCTTTGCCCAATAGCCAAATAGGGATATTGCAATCAAAGCTGATTTGGCATTGAAATTAAGGATAATATCTAGAAGGAAAGCTTTAAAAAACGCTAAATAGCAGATACATACCACTCAGGCATAGAATTACGCCAATACCTTTGAAGATATAGCTTAGCCATTCGGTCTTTAGAAGCGGTCGGATGTAGTGGGCTAAGCCCACTTTGAGGGTGTCCGTAGTCAAAATTGCCATAAGCATCCCGCCCAAGAAGATAGACTGAGAAGCTGTATCATCATATAAGCCGCTCGCCAAAGCGATTGCGCCAATCCATACGGCAAAAGCAAACGGATTGAAAAAATTGACTACAAATCCTTGGACAAAAGCATTGAGATAGGTCCCGGCATCTAGGTTGACTTTGACCCCATCAGTCCGCGGAGAGCGGAAAGTATAAAGGGTACCAAGAACCAGTAATATGATAGCTCCGATGATCCCTAACCAGAATTGATTTTCACTTTCTAAAAACCAGCCTGAGACACCCAATCCAAAGAGAAGAGCTACGCATAAGGCATCACCACTAACGATCCCTAAAGCTACTGTAAAGCCTGATTTGAATCCATTTTCCCAAGTGTTTTGCAGCAGAGTGAAGAACACTGGGCCTATGAGGAGTATGAGGGTGAGTCCGTATAGATAACCTTGAAAAAGTGCCATAGGTTGTGCGAAACTGACAACAGCAAATATAGTCAAAATTGCAGACATACCGATAGCTTTAGGTGTGTATCGTATAGGGTGCTTGTGTGGCCTTAACACCCCTCATTTCCCAAAATTCGTGCCTTCGTCGGTAAATCGATCTCTTTTACCCCCAATTTGGGGTTTACTATTTGCGCAAAGCCTAGTCAATATTACTCCCATGTAAGCTTTTGTAACGAAACTCACCAAGTCAAGTGGCAAGGCTTACTGCTAAGGAGTCAAATTGCGCCAGTGAGCCTAATTGTAGTCTTAATGCCCCTCTTTCTTGATATTTTTGAGATGTTAGAATTAGACTACTTCTTAAAGATTTTGCTAAGACGCTAATAGCTCTTTTTATGTTACGACTTCCGACACTAGGCAATTGGTTAGTTATTGGTTTTGCTTTTTCCCTTTTCACCATTTTCTCCAATTCCGCACATTCGCAAACTCAAACCACCTCTTTTTCTGTACAGTCTAATCTCCTTCCTGTCAATGGACGTTCCGGTGCTCCCATCGGAGTAGCGGATATGAATGGCGATAAGAAGGACGACATCATATTATTAGACAATCGCAATACCCTCGTTATCCAGACACAAAATGCCCCGAATCAGGCATTTTCTACTTATCAAAACACCTCGATCGGTTCCACTCAGTGGAGTGTTTGTATTGGAGACTATGATCACAATGGTCGCAATGATGTCTTAGTTGGCGGCGCCTACACCAATATTCGCCTCTATTCTGGTGACCCTGCTACTGAAAGCCTAAGTGGGAGCATACTCGCAAACTCTAATATCTTCCTTCAAGGGAGCAATTTTGCGGATATCAACAATGATGGTTGGGCTGATATTTTTGCCTGCCACGATGATGCTGACAGTCGCAAATACAAAAACAATGGAGACGGTACCTTCACCTTCGACAATAGTATGCTCAATACTACGGCACCACCTTCTGACAATTCTGGAAACTATGCCTCCATTTGGACAGACTATGACAATGATGGCGACCTCGATATGTATCTATCCAAATGTCGTCAAGGGGCTACTAGCTATACTGATCCGCGTCGGATCAACCGTCTCTTCCAAAATAATGGTAACAACATCTACACAGAGGTAGGCGTTGCCGCAGGTTTGGCTATCGGAGCGCAAACCTGGACGGCTGACTTTGCAGATGTAGACAATGACGGCGATTTAGATGCCTTTATCAATAATCACGATGATGATTGCCAGCTAATGCGCAATAACGGTGATGGTACCTTTACGGATGTTACCGCAGCGTCTGGCTTGTTGCCAACTCTAGGAGCTGCTGCCAATCTCATAGGTATTCAAGCGATCTTTAGAGACTTTGACAATGACGGCTATGTCGATTTGCTATATAGTGGCTCTTCTCACTATCTCTTCTACAATGATGGTGATGGTACTTTTACCCTCGCGTCCAATCCTGCCAACCCATTAGGCACCCTGCGAGTCCACTCCTTCGCCATTGGCGACCTCAATCATGACGGTTTTCTTGATGTTTATGCCGGTCATGGTTCTGGATTCAATGGTACTAGTGGCTCCAATGATGATGATCTATTCCTTAATGCGGGTAACAGTAACCATTATCTCGCCATCGACCTGATTGGTACCCAAAGTAATGTCAACGCAATTGGGGCTCGTGTAGAAGCATATGTTGGCCTAAGCAAACAAATCAGAGAGGTACGATCAGGGGAAGGATACGGGATCATGAATTCCTTTACCCAGCATTTTGGACTAGCAAGTGCTACTACCGTGGATAGCCTTATCATACGCTGGCCTAGTGGGCTAGTCAATAAGTACTACAACCTCAGCGCGGATCAATTTATCACCTACAAAGAGCACGACAATACGCTCGACGCCAACTTTGTTGCGGACCGTACCGAGGCTTATCCTCCTCCAGCGCTTATCAATTTTGATGCGTCTTCTACTTTTTCACCGGTTCCCGGAACGCTCAGTTATGACTGGGATTTTGGTGATGGAAATACCGGATCAGGTCAAACGATTGCGCACACCTATGCGGTAGCAGACTCCTATATGGTCAAGCTTACTGTCCAAAATGCAGCGAATGCTGAAACTAACACAGATTCTCTTTTGATCGTCATCGGCAATAGTATCGATGACTTCCCTGCCTTGGACCCTGACTTTGACAATGATGGGATCCCCAACAATATCGAAATGTCTATTGGAGAGTTTAGCTTTACGACCTCCTCAGCTACCATTCCCCCAGATGGGCTTGATGCCACCCAAACCGTAGATTTAAGTAGC
>CAZHOC010000823.1:0-2509 GCA_964534295.1 uncultured Bacteroidia bacterium
CATAATGAATCCCACCAAGAAGGTGTGCGAGAAATTCTTTCTCTTCAAAAGTTTCTTTAGTGTGCCCAAAATTGGTGTACCAAGCTCTTCCTCCATCAAAATCGTGGTACCAAGACATCGGATGAAAGTCGCCATTTTCACCTCCTTCATAACTAGTCTCATCAATTTCGATGAGGGTATTTACATCAGGATTAATGGATTTAAAGTTGTAGAATTCATCCGTTCTCACCCACTCATCGCTGAGATGAGAAGTAGAGATATGCGTTTTATTGACCACTTTCATGGTTCCTTCTAGCACATTGGGATCGCTAGGATGGCTTTTAAAATAAGCCCCCACTAGTTTGCCATACCAAGGCCAATGATACTCTGTATCGGAGGCAGCATGTATACCGACAAAGCCTCCACCCGACTGAATGTAGCGCTCAAAGTCAGCTTGCTGGCGATGGTCAAGCACATTTTTGGTAGTGTTGAGAAATACAACAGCACTGTATTTCGCCAGAGATTCTTCAGTAAAGAAATCAGCGTTTTCGGTTGTATCGATTTTGATGTTATTCTCGGCACCGAGCTTCATCAAAGCTACTTGTCCAGCTTCGATAGACTTATGGCGGTAGCCATCGGTTTTGCTAAATACTAGGAGCCGCTTCTCGGAACGTTTGTTTTGACAGCCAAAGCTCAAACCCAAAAGAGCCACAAGACTGTAAATTGTAATCTTGCTTAATAGTTTCATCGTAGCAGTTTATTCACACTTTTCTAATCTCAAGTGTAAATCTACAAACTTAGATAAAGCAAATAAGGTTAATTAATACGCTTTTGCTGTTGGCTTTGCTAATTTTAATTGGGACCGTTCCTATCGGGGATTTCGTTGAGTGTATACCAGGCTTCAGGATTGAGGATCATATCTCCTGCCTGACTAAGTAATAACTCATTTAGCTTCAAATGCACTACTTTTTTTGGGCTTAGCTCAGCACATTGCACAAATACCTCCGTGCGATCATCAGAAAAGCTAATACTATCTATTGCTAGCGGCTCAATCGCCGAACGGCTACCATCAGTTTGATAATGCCACTGATTTAACTTGAGGTGCATGCTGGTATCCTGCACCGCATCAGCAATCGGAGCTGAAAATTTCAATACAAATCCATTGGCTCTGGCCTGCACCTGAGACAATTCGAAGGCTTGAGCTTCCTGCCAATCAATTCGATGGAGGGCGATACGTTGAAAGCGAGGAAAACCCCAATTGCCTGTCCCATCAATTCCTCCTAAATAAATCTGTCCCTCTGGGCCTTCCAGCATACGAAATATCCCTGCATCAAATCCGCGGCTAAACCTGTAAAGGCAGCCTTGGTATTGACCATTCACCTCTTCTATACTTACCCGTGTAAGATCGCCTCCGACCACATCCCCAAAGACGATTTGGCCTTTGTAGGGACCCTCCGAGAGCATAATAGCCTGACCAGGCTTCTCAAATATATTGTTGCGTGGCACCCATAATAGAGGAGTCATTGCCTCCTCACTGAGCGTTCCAGCATGGAAACCCGCATCATCTCCTTCCGATAACAAAAGAAGTCTTGCGGCCTGAAAATTCTTACCCAAATTATCAGTAACCAATAGTTGGTCGTCAAATATTTTGCTGATGCCTGAAGGGGTATTTAGGCCAGTTGCATAGGTCGCAGCTTCCCCCTCTGGATTGATTTTTAAGATTCGCCCTCTGCCTTCACTTAATTCATCTATTACTGCGCCATTAGATTTGGTCGGCAAGGAGAGTCCGACCATAAAATGGTCTCCTATCATCGGCATTCCAAAAGCCAATTCGTGAAAATTCCCGCTTTGCGCCCAATCGCCATACACAGTTTCGTAGGCATCATAGAGCCCATCATTATTGAGGTCTCGCAAACGAGTCAATTCTTGACGTTGGGCTACGTATAGGTCTCCATTGTAAAATTGCAAGCCGAGAGGCTCTGCCAGACCTGCCGCAATACGAGTGGCGGTAGTATCTCCAATCTTGCCAGAGTGTCGATAGACCGATCCTGCGGTGGTCCAAGTACAGAGATATAATTGGCCTTGCTCATCGAGAGCGAGTCCCCCCGTACGAGGTTGAAAGTCTCCGCCTTTAAGATTGGTGATTTGCAATCGAGGATGGACCTGATCCGCATTGTTGATTTCCCCCTCCTTCTGAGCGTGTAGATTCAGAAATAAACTAATAAGGATCAAGCTCAAATAACTGCGCATAGAGTATGTATTTTGCCTTAAAAATAGTAAAAAACCTTAAGGAAGGCGTTTTTCTAATTGTGAGGGCACGCTATCAATTGTTGCCACGAAAGACATTGCTTTGAGCTTCAATTCATTAAGGATTTCAGGATTATCCGTGGCCAAATCATGACGCTCACTCGGATCATGATCCAAATGATATAGCAATGGTGGATCATGCTCGACGCTAGGCTCCCCAACATAAGGTGTTAGGGTTTTGAAATGGATTTTCCATGGCCCCTGTCGGTAGGCATAGAGTTCT
>CAZHOC010000823.1:2540-3571 GCA_964534295.1 uncultured Bacteroidia bacterium
TAAGGGAAATCTTCATGTAATTTTTCACTTTCCCCTTTTAAGACAGGCATCAAATCCATGCCATCATAGACTCTATCGTTCGGCAAAGCCGCTCCCGCCAAAGCAAAGCAAGTAGGTAATAAATCCATCGTCGAGGCAATAGCAGTCCTAGTTTCACCAGCAGGAATCACGCCCGGCCATTGAGCGACAAAAGGCTCTCTTTGACCGCCTTCCCAGCTAGAACCTTTCCCTTGCCGTAACAGGCCCGCAGAGCCCCCCTCCTCTTTCATGACGAGCCAGGGACCATTATCGCTGGTAAATACCACCAAAGTATTTTCACTCAGACCTAATTCTTCCAACTTGCCGATAATTTGCCCAACACTCCAATCAATCTCCTCCACTACATCTCCATAAAGTCCCCGTGGACTTTTGCCAGCGAATGCCTCGTTTGCATAAAGGGGCACGTGAGGGAAGGTGTGCGGAAAGTATAAAAAGAAGGGTTTAGACTGATTACGGCTAATAAAGTCTAATGCTTTTTCTGTATAGCGCTGCGTCAATTTACCCTGATCGGGACGTGTTTCGACTATGCTATCTCCCTCCATTAGGGGAATGCTAGGAAAATTTTGAGCCCCTTTCCAATCAGTTTCTCTAGGACTCATGTCATTGCTGTATGGGATCCCAAAGTATTCGTCGAAACCATGATCGGTAGGCAGATAGGGATGATTATGGCCCAAATGCCACTTTCCAATACATGCGGTAGCATAGCCTACTGATTTCAAGCCGCTAGCAATGGTGATTTCAGTTGACGGCAAGCCACCATCCGAATCGGGAAAGAGAACCCTGCGTTTGGAGCTGCACATACCTGACCTAATGGGTAGTCTACCTGTCAGCAAACCCGCTCTACTAGGCGTACAAACGGAGGCAGCAGCGTAAAACTGGGTCATTTTGATCCCATTGGCAGCCATTTGGTCCAAATGAGGCGTTCGAATACTCGGATGGCCAAAGGTCCCCAGATCTCCATAACCAAGATCATCGGCAAAAATGATGATGAT
>CAZHOC010000824.1:0-3568 GCA_964534295.1 uncultured Bacteroidia bacterium
TAAGCCCATAATAAGGAATAAGCCCATGGCCCAACCACCCCAAAGAGTATCCATAAAAAGAATCAAACCAAGGGGCAAACTCATAAATAGTATTAAAGGAAAGGAAGCGGCAATCTCTATACTCATGATTCCTTCTACCAAACCCTTAATACCGAAGCCGCGACCTAAGACAACTAAAAAGAGATATTTCAAGCCAAACCATATTAAGCTTAGCTCTAAGCTTCGCACGAATATTTGCCAAAGGCTTTCTGTGCCATAAAACCAGACATTGAGCAAGCTCCAATCCCTAATGATGTTAAGTTGCTCCCATTCATTTTCTCTTAGTACATAATACACCAACAAGGAGATCAGGATACTGAGATTGACTCCTTTTAAGATCATCAATATGCCAAGGAGTCCGGTATTGGAACCCGTAGCGTCCAAGGAAGTACTTAGGTGCATTTTGGGATTTGAAAGAAAACTTAGCTGACTGCTAAAGTATCCCGGATTGAGCAGCTTGAGAAGAAACATACTCAAGAGAGGAAAAAGAATCATAAAGATCAGCCCGATGGGGTAATCGACCTTCGCGGGATTGATGACAGACTTACTATTTAGCGGCCATATATCTCCATAATGATTGGTGCGATTTGCATTTTGGTCTAACCAGAATCGCGCAGGAGTGGGAAAATCTCTTGCTGCAAAGGGATAAGCATTAATGAGACAAAGCTGACTCGTATCTTCTAAATGCTCGACCTCTATTAAGCCTAGTTTGCCGCATAGTAGCTGAAGTTGCCGATCGGGTGGAAAGGCGAAATGTACATATTTAATATTAGCGTCAATAACCGCTTGCAGGTTACGGACTGCTTCAAAAAGATCAAACTTATAGGCATGTGCCCTATAATAAGGTGCAACAATCGCAATCGTATCAGCATTGGAGACTTGCTGGAGCGGCTGCTCTTGGGCGAGCTCTAATTGTTTGCGATTGAGCAAAAGCGGTGCTTCTAGCATAGTCAAAAATGGACTAGGATGCCAAGTCAGGCTTTCACCTAAACTCAAAATAACCAGCAACTCATTCCATTCGCCAGCTTGAATTAATTGAGGAGGGATGGCAATATAACTCGTTCCAAAGGCTTGCTTTGACATACCCAAATAAGCATCGCCTATCATATACTCGGACTCCCAACTCAGCCCTTCAAACCATAAAAACAGCGTATCCGTTCCCAAACTATCTGGACTGCAAAAGCGATAACTGAGCTTTGCTTCTTTTGCGTCTTGAGATATATAGGGTAGGTGGATACTACGCTGCTCATCTGCAAGTTCTAATTCCCAGGCCTGATCCATGACGACCAGCGAAGGAATTGCAGGGGCCAAGAGAGAAGCGTTCACCCAAGGTGTGCTCCCAAACAAGGCAAAAACAAGACATAAAAAGCATAAAGCCGATCGCAGCATGATGGGGGCAAAGATAGACAAATAGCACAAAAAAGAGCACCCGAAGGTGCTCTAAATTATGGGCGAGGGTTTGAGATAAAACCCAGATTTTACGATACGATCGCTACTTTCGGCATGGCAGCTAAGATCTCTTCGTTGGCAAATTCGCGATAGAGCGCAAAGTTTTCTTCGAAGGCACGCGCTAGTTTCTGCGCAGTTTGATCAAAAGCATTGGCGTCAGCCCAAGTAGAACGAGGAGACAGTACTTCTGCAGGTACATTAGGCACGCTTTGCGGAACGGCTAGCCCAAATGTTTCATCTGTCTTGTATTCAACATTGTCAAGCTTGCCAGACAAAGCTGCAGTAATCATGGCGCGAGTATGAGAAAGTTTCATACGATTACCTACGCCATAGCTACCACCAGTCCAACCCGTATTGACCAACCATACATTGACATTGTGCTTGCGAATGCGCTCACCAAGCATTTCGGCATAGCGAGTCGGGTGCAAAGGCAAAAATGGCTCACCAAAACAAGCGGAGAAAGTAGTTACGGGCTCAGTGATACCTTCCTCAGTACCGGCTACCTTAGCGGTATACCCAGAAATAAACTGGAACATCGCCTGACCAGGAGTGAGTTTTGCAATCGGAGGCAGTACCCCAAATGCATCACAAGTCAAGAAGAAGATATTTTTAGGAGTGCCTCCAACAGAAGGTTCTGCAATGCCATCGATGTGATGAATCGGATAGGCAACACGGGTATTTTGAGTAATAGAGGTATCGGCGAAGTTGATGTGGCGAGCTTCGTCTTCAAAAGTAGTATTCTCTACTAGCGCACCATGCTTGATCGCATTCCAGATTTGGGGCTCTTTTTCAGGGCTCAAATCAATCACTTTGGCGTAGCACCCACCTTCAAAGTTAAATACACCTTCATCGCTCCAAGCGTGCTCATCATCACCGATCAGTTGACGATCAGGATCAGCAGAAAGCGTAGTCTTACCGGTACCAGAAAGGCCAAAGAAAACGGCTGTATCTCCTTCTCTACCTATATTTGAAGAGCAGTGCATGGAAAGCACACCTTTCATCGGTAGGATATAATTCATAACCGTGAAAATCCCTTTCTTGATTTCACCAGTATAGCCACTACCCCCACTTAGGATAATTTTCTCACTAAAATTGACCAGCGTAAAGTTTTCTTGACGCGTACCGTCTACTTCAGGATCTGCTTCAAATTCTGGGACAGCGATTACGTGCCACTCTGGCTCAAAGTCAGTGAGTTCACTTGCCTCTGGGCGAATGAACATATTGTTTACGAAGAGGTTGGGCCAAGGAGCGGTGTTGACCACACGTACTTTAAGACGATAGCGTGAGTCAGCCCCAGCATATACATCGCGTGCAAAAACCTCTTTGCCTTGTAGATAAGCTTGTACCTTGGTGAATAGCTGCTTATAGCCTTCGGAGGAGAATTCTTGGTTTACATTACCCCACCAGACTGTATCCGCAGTAGCCTCATCTTTCACGACGAATTTGTCCTTAGGAGAACGCCCTGTAAATTTGCCAGTCTTGACACACAGAGCTCCGTTGTCAGCCAAGGTGCCTTGGCCTCTGCGGATCGTTTCTTCGATGAGCGCGGAAGGAGAAATATTCCAATGAACCTTGCCGACTTTTTGTAGTGAAACACTTTCTAGCCCGAGCTTGGGTTCGTTTGATGGAAAACGCATAATCAGTTGCTTAATTTTGAGGATTAAAAGCTAATGCAAAGTCAAATCTACGAAATCAATTTTACCGTGCAAACCCCTTAATTACTAAGGGTTTACGTGTGTAAGATATTTGCAAATATAAACCTTTTAGCGAAAATTCGCAGAATTTGACATATTCTTAATCATACTTTAATATTTATAACACAATTGCAATATTTGGGCGTTTTTTACAGCCATAAAAAGCTTTTTCGCATCTTTGCTTTATGCAAATTTTTCTACTCGAAAGGCTAAATTCTCAGACTGGATGGTTAGGAGCCACTGAAACCAAGCATTGCATCAAGGTTTTGCGGCATCAGGTCGGCGATGAAATCATGTGTATTGATGGCAAGGGGCAGGCCTACAAAAGCAGGATCAACCTGACCCGTAACCAAAATGGGGAGCGCGTAGTGGCCGATGTTTTTGAA
>CAZHOC010000825.1:0-3562 GCA_964534295.1 uncultured Bacteroidia bacterium
AATGATAGGTAAAGCCTGCGATGATCTTTATGAAGATTTACGCGCTTTCCCTTACGAAAGCCACGTCTTGTATTACCTAAAATCTGATGACGGAATTACGATCATCCGCGTGCTTCACAAGAGTATGAACACAGCTCTTCACTTTGATAAAGGATAATCACAATCGCTATTCGAAAAAAAGAATTCGGCTATCACGCAAAAGATAATGGTGATGAGTGGTGGTTTTATCTGTGTGAAGACACGGAAAAACATGAGCTATTTGTGATCATTGAAACTGATGACAGAGGGAAGCTGAGCGAGCGTCGATTTTCGCTAGCAGAATACCTATCGAGTGGGGAGCGTGGCGTTCTTAGGCTAAAAGAACTCATTGCAACATTGATCGATGAGTAGTTTTAGACATGATCGCTGAAGTTGCAGAACTTAGCTTTGGAAGAATCTCTGTCAGTCCAGAAGACACTCTGACAGTCAAAATTGTTTATGACTTCAATAATCTTCGAGGACTTGGAGAGGCCTGCATTTGGTGCTCGGCAGACTATCTAGAAATCATCGAAGAAGTTGCAAAGGTGCGTGAGCTCCCTGACGAATACGGTAGTTCGATCACTTTTAAAACCAATCGCAATATGGTCGCTTTTCTCAATGATCTTATCGCTCGCCTCAATGACGTCATGAGCGATGAGAATATGAAACCATTGCTCACTGCACGTTCTTAGTTGAACGTCTTGATTACCTTTCTTGTCGGGCTTTCTGGTCTAGCTGATGAGCAGACCGTGAACCAAGAGGCTTTCTCCTGGGCCTTTCAAAACTGCAACTCAATAGCGATCGCTATGCCTCAAAATGCTGAGCTCGAAAAAAGACTGAATGCTGTAGCGAGCGAAGCGGGCAGGGTGCCAGTAAAGTTTTTCTATCAACCTGTAGGCTCAAAACCATCGGTCCACGGCCACGGCCTATCCTATGACGATCTATCAGAGCGCGCCTTAACTGGTAGGGTTAGATTTGTTGCTAAAAATTTAGTATGGAATTTGGCCGCGCCGGAATATATGCGCGATTGCCGCTAGAAAGAAAAAACACTTCGTGTTGAACTAGTCCTATGAAAGGAATCTTATCTCTGCTGGTCGCCTCGGTATTTGGAATTTGGTTGATTGGGGGCATAGCAACCTACATCTATGATGCAGTCGATCACAAGGCTACCTGTATAGATCAGGAAGGTTGGCTAAAAGGAATATTCTGGTGTGACGCAGATCCAAGGTCACAAACTGAGATGTCCAGCCACCATATTGCAGATCTTATTAGGGCTGCTATCTGGCCTTATCGCCTTTTTGCCAATGGAAAAGGCGAAGAGATTTCTCACGTTTATGAACCAGATGATCAGAGCATCGACTATGAGCCTAAAATGCGGGAGCTGGTGAAAAAGTCATGTGCGCAAGCTCAATACAGCGTAATGATTACAAACATGCAGCTCGAAGAGGGCAAATCAGTGGAAGAAATTAAGCAGCAAATGGGAGAGGTTTTCTCCGAATATGAAAGCGTTTTGGAAGACCCTGGTCTCAGTCAACTTCTGGACTTGAGATTGATGCAGGCAGGTATGGAGATTGCTTTAAGGCCTGACGGGAAATTGGAGGATAAGATGACAGAAATGTACCAACAGTGCATTAGCCTGTGGGAGGCAATGTTGCCCACGATGGATTTAGATTACGCGGAAAGCTAGTGGCTGGCCGATGTCTTTCAACTTAGAAGAACTAGAAAAAATTGATCAGGCTATAAGCGGGTTGTTTCGCGGTAGCTTGAGAGAGATCGTTGCTGATTCGCTTGCCAGTCTTGCTCCAAAAATCCTGCACGCAATCTCCATGCCGGAGGAGCAAAGCAAGGAGGAGCTGGTGAAGTTGATGAACTTTTATACAGCAACTCGCAAAGCAGCAGTGCTAGGAGGGGCAACTGATTATACCCACAAGGTTTGGGCTCCTGCGGCAGCCTGTGAGAGCTGGGTTCAGTCGGCGGTCGTAGACTCTCCGTCTGACTATCAAAAGGTCCAGGATCAAGTTGTTCGTATTTTATTTAGGGCGCATAAGTCAAATTTAGCGCGATCAAGTGCTGCACTAGCGGCGCGAGGTATCGCGATGAACCATATAGAGAAAGACCAAGCACTTTTTTTAATGTTCGAAAACTCAATGTCACCGTTAGATAAATTGGAGGCAGAAAACGGTAAGTTGAAAGCTATTGATCGAGCGTTGATATTGTTTCAAGCCTTACACTTTGTCTTTAATCACAAAAAGGCTATCGAAGATCATATGGCCGCAATGAACTCATATAGGGAAGCCGCTGAGAATGGGGTTCGGCTCAATTTCGGAGCGAGCATCGCAAGCTATATGGATGACGTGCCGTATTTAGCTGCGTTCAAGAAGTAGCGTCTAGTAGGCGAATTCTGTCTGGTTTTCTAAGTAGTGCACGAGTGCTGTATGCATGAGTTCTTCAATCGTTACTCTGTCTCTTTGCGAGATCAAATTCATTCTATCCACTTGATCCGGATGAATTGATATCAGCTCAGATTGCCCATCTGGATTGATGGTCAGGTATCGATCGAAGGGTGTTTGAGAAAATGGCGCAGCAAGAAACGCTTCAACTGCGAGAGAAGATATCTCATGAATTGTTTTTCGTTGGTGTATTCCAAGCGCGTGTAACTCTACGAGTACGCGATGTTCAATCACTAATTCCAAAACCTGCGCTTGCTCCTGCGCCATAACACACCATCCATGTGGACCCGAACAAACTATATCGCGCTAAAAAGATATCGACCAGTGAAGCGTCTAACCTTCCACAGCCAGGTAGCTATTTGCAGTCCTCACTGACACACCAAGCGCGCTAGCGATTTCCTTCACCTTGAGCCCTTGCGATCGGAGCTCATGAGCTCTAGCCGGATCGCCCTTAGTGGTGCCAGCCTTTCGGCCTTTGTAGACGCCACGCTTTTTAGCTTCTGCAATGCCAGCAGCTTGGCGCTCTCGAATATGTTCATGTTCGATATCGGCAATGCCAAAAAGTACAGCAGCCACCATCTGGCCAACCTTGCCGCTTAAATCGATTTGTTGAGTAACAGAGACAACCCGCACGCCTTGTTCGCACCAGTCGGTAATGGTCTCGATCCCTTCCTTGAGCGATCGTGCCAGCCGATCGAGCTTCCAAACCACAACGGTTTTAACCTCGCCATTGAAGATGGCAGCTTGCAGTTTTTTAAACGCATCGCGCTCCATGGTCTTACCGCTTTCGGTATCTTCGAACCACTTCACCGATCGCGCATTGTGATCGTGTGCTTTCAGCCATTTGCGAATTTCAGCCTTTTGGCTGGCTGAGCTCTGCGATGAAGAAGACACGCGGATGTAAACGCCGATAGTCATGCAAACTAAAGTACACCATATATTGCGTATCACCAAGCATTAAAAATCACAGCAAAAAATGCATTTTTAAGCGTGGTTTTTGCATACCACCCTAATTTGCACACTTAATTGTTGTAACCGCGATCGATGCTGCCAAGATACATCCTTTTTTACAGGGGGATAAAATGCGGGGGTTT
>CAZHOC010000826.1:0-3560 GCA_964534295.1 uncultured Bacteroidia bacterium
GGAGGTTCTTGGGTCCATACGATTCCGGTCACCACCGCCGCTAAGATGGGGAGGATCAGCAAGTAAGTATGTTGCTGGAGGAATCGAAACATTTGACCAGATATTTTTCAGTGTTAAGGAGAGCGAATACTCTGCCAGAATGCCTTACAAAGAAATGTACCCTATGCTTCAATTTACGGACGATTTGAGCCTTGTTTTACACAAGCAAAATTGGTCACTAAGGCTAAGTATATGACAGTCAATCGCTAAGCAACTGTAAGTCAGTGATATATAATTGTTTAACTATAAGAATATTGCACAAACAACAACCCTCCAATCATGTCTGATTATCAACCGATAAGACAGGATAAGAGAACCATTATCGCAGCAATTTTAGCCGTTCATACCAGCCAGCCTGAGCTAGGCTAAAATAGCCCAGATTCAGGGCCTAAAAACGCACTTTTTTTGCGCTTTGCGCCATAATCCTACAAATCTGTATCCAAAACTATTCACAAATACTGCAAAGTATTTCTTCAAGCAGAAATATCAGCTTGTCCGATTTATTGCGGTCGCCCCGATTGTGAGACCTTGTCCATACATATAAAAATCCGTATATTAAGATCACCACACTTAATTTTGCTGCATCATGAAATTAAAATCATTACGCTATTCACTGATGGCGATAGGCCTGTTGCTTGCAGTTGCCTGTCAACCTGAAATTGTAAGACCCGAAAGTGAAGATTCTTCTTCTCTCAGAACCACCGACCTCTGCCAACACTTTGCTACCGTATTGGCAAATGACTGCGGGCTCTATCTTGCCCTCGAAAATGATCAGAAGATATTTGTCCGAAATACTAGGGGCGTAGAGTTACAGGAAGGAATGAAACTAAAAGTAGGCTACAATATTGTAGGCGAAGGAAACCAAAGTAGTAGCTCTGGTAGCTGTAGAGATGGCGTCTGCGACACCCCTAGCGGTGATCAGGCAGATGATCTAAAAGTTTGCATGCAAACCAATGGTATTCAAGAAGCGAGAGTTTCTTGTATTTCTGAGCTTTCCATTAGTTCTTCGACTGATTAAGCCTTAACAAAAAATTGTAATGGCGTCATTTTCTCAAGAGAAAATGACGCCATATTTTTTATTGCTTCACAAACTTGCGTGAAAGATTGAGATTGTCATCTGTAATTCGCACCAAATAATTTCCGGGGCTGAGACTTGAGACATCCAATTGCATTTCTTGCCCATTTTGAGAAACGCTTCCCTTTTGCATGAGGCGGCCGCTCAAATCCAGGACCTCGTATTTTGCTTGAGTCAAATCCAAGCCTTCCATATTCCATCGCAAGGTCAAGGGTCCGTTTGTGGGATTAGGGAAGGCCGTCAAACTTGCCTGACTGATGCTCTCAGTGATATGGATTTCTATACGCTTACTATAGTCAAAGGCTCCATCCAGATCTACTTGTTTGAGGCGGTAGACAACTAGATTCTTGGAGACTTCTTGACGCTTTGCGTCAAAATAGCGATAAGTCTGCGCGGATTGACTGTTACCCGCCGCTTCTACACGCCCTAAGCTCTCATAGTTTTGCCCGTCATAAGTACGCTGGATTTCGAAATAATCACTGTTTAGCTCTGTTGCAGTAATCCAACTAAGTTGAACGCCCCCATTTTCCATTTTGCCCTCAAAGCCCAACCACTCGACCGGAAACTGCCCACCAACATTTCTCCATACTGGATTACCTGATGAACTATGAATCGGGAAGTCCATAGGCGTTTCGTTCTTATTTGCCGGATTTACTTTGCTAGTATTCTGGTCAAATCCATCATCCAAGCCGTCATTATCGACATCCTGGCCTAGCTTCAGCCCAAGGCCATTGCCGTCTTGATCTGCCACCCCATCGCCATCAGTATCATAAGCTTCTACTTCGTCAGAGACTAAGTCATTATCGCTATCTAGGTCTCGAAAATCTGGTAAGTCTGCCAGATCTGTATTGACAGGACTCAAACCAGAACCGCCAAATCCGTTGAAGGCGTCAAAACTATCGTCAATCCCATCACCGTCTTGATCGCTATCACTCATAGCTACATAACCAGCGGAAGATTGTGCTTCTACCAAATCGATGATCCCATCGTCATCCGCATCTATATCGAGATAGTCGGGATTCCCATCCCCATCAAAGTCAATGGGGCTAGCAAAGTAGCTGCCCGAATGAGAAAGTGTATCCAATTCTGTTGCGTCTATGATACCATCATCGTCGCTATCGAGATCCGCCCAATTTGGCAAGCCATCGCCATCAAAGTCGCCTTCAGTTTCATTCAAGCCATCAAAATCTGTATCGAAGAGACTCGAAGTCGAGCCACTCAAATCACAATCAACGCCCAATTCACATCCAGAAACCAAGGGACCATCCGTCATATCGGTATCATACAGGTCCACTAAACCGTCTCCATCTGTGTCAGTGAGATCGTCTACGATACCATTTTGATCGCTATCTACTCCACCAGCCTCGACTAAGTCTGCAATGCCATCCCCATCCGAATCCAAATCCAATGAGTTGCTCAAAGAATCTCCATCTGTATTGACCGGACAATCCACACTAGATGAGTAAAAACGCACCGCATCAAGGAAGTTTCCAGAACTTGCGCTCCCCGAAGCAGTAGATATTGCCTCATAAAGAAAGCGAGTAGTCGTCTGACCAGCGGGTACTGTATAGGTACCTTTATAATGGCCCCAAGCTGAGCTATTGGTACCAAAACGGCCTTCCTCAGTGTAAGGTCCTCCTGGAGGGCCGATCAACAATCTCATCGAATCATCCACTGTCTGACTGTTTCTTCCTCTATGCGCAAAAGACCAAGTCATAACCCCCTCGGGCGTACTGGCAATATCCTGAAATAAAGCTGCATTCTGGTTGGCATTGATCTCGGCAAACTGATGACCCGTATAGCCCTGAACGCCTCCAAAGCCATTTTCCCAGATTTCAATTTTGCTATCCGTCGCCGTTGTCTCCCAACCCGGCACGTCAGAATCGTTATACAAAACCGCTTTATCAGTGCCTCCCCATGATTTCACATAGGCTACCACCGGATCATCAACATCTGGAAAGTTAAAAGAGCCATTGATAACCGATACCATCGTACCATTGATGAGACCCGAACACTCTAGATCGTCCGGAATACCATCATTATCATCATCAAGGTCATATAGATCTTCTATGCCATCGCCATCCTGATCATTGGGATAATCATTGGTTTGAGTAGCGAGGATACCCGCAAAAAGGACGACTGCGGTGTAACCAACCACCTTTTTGAGTTTTGCTAAGACAGCAGTGCTAGGGAGTATCGTATTTCTTTGCGTAAACTTTTGTGCCATTTGCTATCTGATTGCCTCTATTATAGCTAGGTGGCGAAGTTTTTCTATTTCGATTTACTGTATTTTCAAACAGATGTATTATTTGGAGTCTTTTTTGCTGCTTCGCAGAACGATTGTCCCAAAATTTAATGCATAAGGAACTGGGGTATCAAACGATACGTTTTGTGGGGACGCAAAATTTTGCATCCCTACGATTTTACAAATCCATGATTTCAAACG
>CAZHOC010000827.1:0-3553 GCA_964534295.1 uncultured Bacteroidia bacterium
CCAATGTCATGCAGCACGGAGACCCAGTAAAGGATTTCTGATTCTTCTTGAGTAAGCTTAAAGCGTGATTGATGCTGTTGATATTGTTCGAGAACGAGCAGTGTATGATTATACACATTGCCCTCCGCATGGTAGCGAGGGTTTTGCTCTGTCGCGATTAGGCTTTCTATCAGTGTGTCTGGAAGGGGTAATCGGTTTTCTCTAATCCTCAACATACATTAAGTCTTTGTTGCGTACTCGGTCATAGGTTTTTCGTTTGCGAGGGTGTAGTATCTTATTATAATCAAAAAGTATCCCAAATTTCCTATTTATTTCTTCCTATCGCCACCATCTCCTTCTTCTTTCTCGATTTCTTCTACTTCTTTGAGGAGGATGTCTTCTTCTAACTCTGCTTCAAGGTCTAGATCAGTGTCCATCTCTAGCTCTTCCATCCAGGCTTTTTCCTCTTCTTCATCCCAATCAAATTCATCATTTATGTGAGGAGAATCTAGGTCTAAGAATTCATCATCGAAATGAAGTTCTTCTTCCATAGGCAGCATCATATCTCCTCCATAACTTTCGTCCCATACAAGGCGAAATTCAACTCGACGATTTTTGGCTTTGTTCTCTTCTGTATCGTTTGGTACCAAGGGTCTAGACTCTCCAAAACCGCGCGAACTCACCCTAGTGGGCGAAAATTCCCCTCTTGCTATGATATAGGTAGCGATACGTTCGGCTCGCTCGGCCGAAAGTCTTAAGTTCGCCGAAGGCGGACCATCCCCATCCGTATGCCCCTCGACTTCGAGCTTGAACATCGGATAAGTTTGCAAAAAGCGCGCGATGTAATCCAATTTTGGTCTCACATGAGCCCTCAATCGGGTACTATTAGAGGCAAACTCTAGCGACTCAAAGACGATCGGTTTACCCGCCTCAAAGCTTTCTGTGAAAATATTGAAAGTCGTATCTCCGGTCATCTCGAAATCGTTGCGGACAGTCAAGAAATTATCGCCGAAGACGTAGACCCGATATTTGTTATTATTGATGAGATCAAATTCGAAGTAGCCTCTTTCATTGATCTCTTTTGGCGCCACTTCGACTCCATTTTCTAGGTCAATGACCATGATACGGCCTACCAGTGGATTACCTGTAATGGAGTCAATTAGATACCCTCTAAACTCTGCTACCGCATCTGGGCGTGCCTCCATGGGCATCGGGAAAGACCAAAGGTCAAAGTCTTGCTTAACGTGATCTTCCTCCGGATTGCGAGAGTTGGAATAAAATATTGTGGTCCCTTTGCCGCTGATGGTAAAGTAGTATTCATTACCGGGCGTATTGACCAATGGGCCTATATTTTGAGGCGGCTCCCAGCCGTCATGCATCCAGCGAGCTTTGAAGATGTCATAGCCTCCGAAGTTTTTGAGCTGACCGGTAGAACCAAAGTAAAGGGTCTCATTGATCTTATGGAAAAAGGGGGTTACCTCATTGCGCGGTGAATTGAGGATGGGTCCTAGGTTTTTGGCTGGTCCCCATTTGCCATCTGCACCAATGGTAGTATAGTAGAGGTCTGTACCCCCAAAGCCACCTTTACGATTGGATGAGAAGAAAATCGTTCGCCCATCGGCGGTAATATTAGGCTGAGAATCCCAATAGATAGAATTGACATTCTTACCGAGGTTTTTGATCTCTGACCAATGCTCCCCATCAAACTGGGCAGAGTATATATCACAATCCCCATAGCCAAACTTGGCGTTACAGCGAGTGAAGATCAAGGTTTTTCCGTCTGGAGAAAGACTGGCTGAGCCCTCGTTTAGCAGGGTGTTGATTTCTTTGTTGATTCGCTCTGCTGGCAACCACTCTCCTGTCATGAAATCTTTTACCGCCATGAAAAGGTCTTCATTTTCTTTGGCAAAAGGGTCTACAAAGTCAGAAGCTTTGGTTTCTAGTGAATCTCTACGAGAGGTAAAAATCAAAATACTATCCGATGGATGCATGAAAGGTGCATAGTCCGCATAGTCAGAATTTATGATGTGTCCCATAGATTCTAGTACCTTTTTGGGCGGAATCAATGGGTCAATCTTACGTCTGATATCGAGCAGCTCATAGTATTCATCTATGGGTAACCACTCACTTTCGGTCTCCGCAACCAGAGAATCATAGGTCATCTTAGGCGCTGGCGTACCGTAATTGTGAATCTTGGCGAGCTCGTAATAATAAACAGCAGCAGTTGTATCTTTTAGCAACTGTTTGGTACGTCCCGCCAGCCAAAGCATGCCGACATCGCGTCTGAAATTTTCAACGCCAAATTTTTCGATATAAGCAGACAAAGCACGATCTAAGGCTTCTAGATCATCAATGTCATCTCCTTGTCGTTCGAGGCGTCGAAGCTCATTTTTGGCCTTCTGGTCCTCAAAATACTCGATTTTACCTACATTGGTAAAGGAGCGTTGCGCACTAAAATCCATTACTCCACCAACATTATTAGTGCGAAGCACAACGGATTTTTCTTTTAAAATATTGATCGGTTCTTCTCCCTCACCTTGGGCCAAGGCAAGCCCGCCTCCAAGGAGGAAAATCATGCTGAAAAGGGTGCGTATTGAAACTGCTTTCATAGCCAAAGCTAGATTAATGAACACGATAAAAGGGCTTATACAGAATTACTGAAATTTTACGTCAGAACAAAATGCTTTGTTGTGGCGTTTATTTCAGTGGTATAATTATTTGTATTATCGTATTTATCCTTGTGCTGTGGAAAATAGATTCTACAAATATTTAACGAAAAATTTCTGTCAAAAGTCCCTCTACTTCTAGATTGGATGGCGCAATGTTTTCCATACCATCATCAGTTTTTGCACTGAATTGGATTGTCCACCAACCATTGCTCAAAGATACAAAGCTTAAGGTTAAGAGTTCATTAGAAATGCTGGGAATCAATACATCTGGAAATTCTAGCGAATTTGGAGTCGTAGGATTGATGGCTCTGAGCCTAAACCAAGCTTGAATTTGTTCCTCTGCAAACTCATCATTTACGCCGCTTTTGAAACGATATATTGTCCCGCTAGCAGGGCTATTAGTTGTGCCGAGTTGGAAATCTCTTTGACTTTGCTTAGCGGCAGTTCTAAGGCGTTCGTTTTCCTGCTCTTGGGTTTTGAGCTGATTTTCTAGTTGGATGATCCGACTAAGGAGAGACTGATTTTCTCCCGTGGCTTCAAACTCGGCCAAATAGCGCTCGCGCTGCTCAATCTGTTTTTCTCTACGAGCAAGTTCTTGTTCGCGACGCGTTTGGGCTTGTTGGGTTTCGGTAAGCTGATCGAGTTGTCGGCGATAGACTTCTCGACGCAAACGAGCGGCTTCTGATTCGGGATTGAGAATCATCAACTCTTGAGCGATAGAGTCTCTCTCCTTCAAAAGAGCGAGATTGTCTTGCGTCAAACGGATACTGCGACTTTCCAACTGATCTACCTTGCGACCGCTTTCTTCGAGCACTCTACCTCTTAATTCAAAACGATCCTTGAGCTGTTCGTACTGAACATTGAGTTTATCATATTCGGCGGAGATACCGCTAAGCTTGGTATTT
>CAZHOC010000828.1:0-3552 GCA_964534295.1 uncultured Bacteroidia bacterium
TGACGGACGAAGCCGAGTTGGAACGGTATTTGAACGATTTGGCCTAAAATCCGACGCATGACAAAATCGTTCATTCATTTCCCTACTCTACTCGCGTTAACCTTTATACTTTTTATAGCCGCTACTACCCCTGACAAGGCTTCCGAAATTTTAGAATCTTCTCGCACTTCTTTAGAAGCAGTCGAGGACTTATCCGCTGGTTTTCAGTATGGTATCAGCCATCCTGGGACTCGCTCTGTGATCCGTAAAGGCACCGTCAAGTATATGCCTGAAGATCACTTTGTCCTTAGCTTCGAAAATGAAGCAATCTATTGTGATGGCAAGACCATCTGGATCAATGAATTTGACGGTCCTGTAGTGATACGTGACTTTGAACCAGAAGAAGGCGTCAACATAAAGAAGATGTTTGAAGTATATCAAGCTAAAGCAGAGCCCCGCTATGACGGCCTGGAAAATGTGCACGGTATTAAGTGCCACAAGATTTTTCTAAGCCTTAAAGATCCTAATTTGGACTATAGCCAAGCTTACCTTTGGATCAATACAAGTAACGAATTACCTGAAAAGGTCGTAATGGTTGATCGGAGGCAGACACGAACTACATTCGAATTTTTGAGTATCAAGACCGACTTAGGCTTTTCACAAGCAGATTTTCGCTACCAAGTGCCTAAGGGTAAAAAAATTATTGACGAAAGATATTAGACATGAGACACCTCTTAGTAATCCTCAGCCTATTTGGCTTCCTCGGCCTCAACGCCCAAAACAAAGCCGAAAAAATCATTGCCCAGTCCCAAACCAAATTGGAAGGGATGAAGGACTTCGCCGCCGACTTTTCTTATAAAATCGAAAATCCCAATATGACCAATCCGGTTACGAGGGATGGCAAGATCAAATATAAATCTGGCAAATTTGTTATCCAGCTCCAAGATCAAGAAGTATACTGTGATGGCGTAACTCAGTGGATTTACCTCCCTGAAGAATGTGAAGTCTCCATCATGGATTATGATCCGGAAGAGCCTTGGGTAGAGTCTATCTTCAAAATCTATGAAGCGAGCAGCGAATCTCGCTACGAGGGAGAAGAAACCATCCACGGGGTAAAATGCCACCGCATCTTTGTAGCGATCAAAGATCCTAATCTAGAGTTTAATCAAGCGATCGTTTGGATCAACACGAAGACCAATTTCTTAGAAAAGACCGCTTTGATCGACCGCCGTCAAACGCGTAGCGTTTATGAGTTCTCTAGTGTCAAAACGGACCAAGGGCTCAGCAATCTGGATTTTCGCTTTGATGTAACTGCTCATCCAAAGTGCGAAGTCTTCGACGAACGATAGAACAATATTTTGAAATAACAGTGGCATCTCAATAACTTGTGGTGCCACTTTTTTTATTATGAGGTACTGGCTATACACACTATTATTACTTGTTTTGGGGGCTTGTCAAGGGGACTCACCCTCCGGGGAACGCTCAACTCCCTATTCTATTCCTGATGCCCAGAACATTCGTTCGGACTTTAGCGTTCGGCTAGCCGATAGCACCCAAAAGACGCTTACCGAAACTACTTTATCCTCCACTCTCCCCAAGGTTTTTGGCCCTTATCAAGATCGGCGTACCGAGCAAGCTTCCTTTAGTGGACGCAGCGCTCGTTTTAGTCAAGGTAGTGCCATTTATCATATGGCTGAAGGACAATATCTCGCCATCAAGCTTTCCGATTATGCGCGCGATAGCAGCGCCTTCTTGCATTTATTTGATCAATACCAGCAAATAGAGTCAGCCGCCTTCCCAATTATTGAAGGGAGAAAAATCGAACTTCCTCTCTCCCAAACGTTTGGCTGGTCTTGGAAAGACAGTCAAACGGAAGTCTTATACCTTTCCGCAGGAGTGATGAGCCGATTTCATGTGCAATTACAAACCAACCGTCCTAGTGGGATAGTAGCCCTGGAGGATGCCTTTCGGCGCATTGATTGGGAGAAATTAGAACGAGAGACTGAAAAAAGTAACTAATTTCAAACTTTACCTAACAAACGTTCGTTTATTTAGGCAGATATGCCTAATTTCGCGTTGAGATTCCACGACGCTATTTAAGTATGAAGTAGAAAGTATTAAGTATCTAGAAGCAAAGGCCTATCAGAAAAAACAGCCTCTCATAGCACTCTTTCTACTTACTACTGTTGTCTTAATACTAAAAAAACTCTTCACGAACTGATTTTATGAATTTCAATCTGACGGAAGAACACCGCATGATCCAAGAGATGGCTCGGGACTTTGCGGAAAACGAATTGAAGCCCGGCGTGATTGATCGGGATATTAACCAACACTTTCCAAAAGAACTTCTCCAACGTATGGGAGAACTGGGTCTACTCGGTATGATGACTAGCCCAGAATATGGAGGAGGCGGTATGGATACAGTCTCTTATGTACTCGCCATGGAAGAAATCTCTAAATGGGATGCTTCTGCTGGCGTTATCACTTCAGTCAACAACTCGCTTGTTTGCTGGGGACTAGAGAACTTTGGCTCCGACTTCCAAAAAGAAAAATACCTCACCAAATTAGCTACAGGCGAACACATTGGCGCTTTTTGCCTCTCTGAGCCTGAAGCAGGTAGCGACGCGACTCAGCAAAGGACAACAGCTATCGACAAAGGTGACCACTACGTACTGACAGGGACCAAGAACTGGATTACTAATGGCAACATCGCAAGCACCTATCTTGTGATGGCTCAAAGCGACCGCGAGAAAAGACATAAGGGCATTAACTGCCTGATCGTCGAACGCGGTATGGAAGGCTTTGAAGTGGGACCGAAAGAGGACAAACTTGGTATTCGCGGCTCTGATACTCATACCCTCAACTTTAATGAGGTAATCGTACCAAAGGAAAACCGAATCGGCAACGAAGGGGATGGCTTTAAGTTTGCTATGAAAACCCTCGGTGGTGGCCGTATCGGTATCGCTGCTCAAGCTTTAGGTATCGCTGCTGGTGCCTTTAATATCGCGAAGGAGTACGCAATGCAACGCAAAGCCTTTGGTACTGAGATCATGAACCATCAAGCAATCCAGTTTAAGCTAGCTGACATGGCCACTGAGATCGAAGCATCTCGCTGGTTGGTCTTGAAGGCAGCTTTTGAAAAGGACAATGGCTTGGATTACAGTACATCTGCCGCCATGGCGAAGCTGTATGCTTCTAAAACTGCGATGAAGGTAGCTTCTGAAGCAATCCAGATTCATGGTGGTAACGGCTACGTTCGTGAGTATCACGTCGAGCGTATGCTACGCGACGCCAAGATCACTGAAATCTATGAAGGTACTAGCGAGATTCAACGGATCGTGATCGCTCGTAACCTACAAAAGCAATTAGCTAGAGCTTAGTTCTAGCCTATTACGAAGTTAAAGTGGCTGCCCTTTGGGGTAGCTGCTTTTTTGTTTTGGAGAAGTCTTGTTTTTTTGCCGCTGCGCGGAACGCTTGTCTCCGAAATGAATTTTTGAATGAATATGATTGTAGCTACACAAAATTTGTCGAGCGCAGTAGAGTTTCAAATACTGATGCGCACTAAAGTTTAGG
>CAZHOC010000829.1:0-251 GCA_964534295.1 uncultured Bacteroidia bacterium
TCTCCTAGCAAAGGGTTATGGCTATGGTTGAAGCTAGCATTGATCATAAAATCGCTTACAGAACGAGCTGCATAAGTGGTTTTTAACAGGGGAGATTTCATTTTTTTAAGAATTAAGGGTTTATGAAAAAGGACTAAAATTGGTAGATCCATTCGAATTGAATGCGTTGCGAACGACTAGGATCACGACGGTTGAGTTGAGCTGAATATTGGTAGGCAATGCGTAAACGCTGCTGTTTATTGAGTCTCACA
>CAZHOC010000829.1:261-3549 GCA_964534295.1 uncultured Bacteroidia bacterium
CCCGTGCCTAGACGAAATAGCCTGAATTCACTATCTCCTGTCCTAAGTCTGTAAAAGATTTCTCCAGCCCAAAAGGGAGAGACATTACCGGAGAGGCGAAAACGCAAACGCAATCGAGTATAATGACTGATTCTCAACTCCCCTTCTCGGGGTCTAAAGTTGCTCTGCCATCTCAGCCGACTGTCAAAACGTAGAGGACTTTTGCCCAATCGGTGAAGGCTTCTGGCATCAAAAACTAGCCTGTGTGAGGCCGGCCCTGGTCTGAGTGTTAGATCGTATCCGGCATTGAACCTTAGCATCCGATTGAGCCGAAACTCATGTTGAATACTTGAATTAGCTCGCCAAATCAACTTCTCATTCCAGCCTGTCGGCTCACTTGGGCAAACGACTATAGGACTGGGTGGGGTAGGATTACTGATTAAGTCATCGTCGTCGTCATCTTCATCTTCTTCCTCGGTTTCATTTTCATCATCTTCTTCAGCATAATCCTCATCAGAACTAGCCTCCAATAATTCATTGTCTACAAAATCTATCTCCTCAAACTCAGGCTCAGAAGTTGCCATTTCGAGCAATGCGTCTAGCCTAGGGCTAAGCTGTAAAGTCTGCTGCCAGCGAAGTCTGTGCTTCTCCTCTAGCTTATAGGTTTTCCGTAAGCTAAGCTGTAGTTGGAGGCTTTTGTGCTGGCCTTTCAGCGGCTTAGCGCTAATTAGCATCAGTAGTACAAAGATGAAGGTTAAATAGACTGATATTCGCATGAGGACTATCCTTTGGTACAATTCAAAGCTAGCCGACTATCAGCCCCAAAAGAAAATCTTAATTTATGTTTTGTGAGATGATAATTTTCTAAAAAAAGTCTTAAAAACTGACAAAAAACACCCAAAAGAAGCTTGTGGATCAAAAATTCGAATCCTATCTACCATTTTGTGAATGACCATTTTGGCCAAACAAAAAAAAGTAGGAGCCTAAGATTAATTCTTAGACCCCTAACTCATTAAACACAGTAAATTTGTGATGACTGTGGCGACACGATTTAACGTGTCTTTTCTGAATTCTATTATTCTAGCATTACCGCCTTTTGACCCAGCCTTTTATTGTTTTGCCTAAGACTTATCCAGTATAAACCCTTTGCCAGAGATGAGGGGAGTTTTATTTCGGTCACGGCTTCGCCGAACGCTTGCTCTTGCCAGACTAATTGCCCCTGTGTATTGTATAGCCTCAGCTCAAAGGGACCGACAGGAGGATCGGTAAAACGGAGCTTAAATTTTCCTTCATTGGGATTGGGGTAGAGTTGAAAACTGGCCCTCATTTCCGACTCCAGACTCGTGCTGGATTGCGGGATGACAACTTGGATGCTTTGAGCTCCTTGAGCCTGAATGGAACTAATCGGAATCCTACTGCCGTCATTTTTTATGAGGAGGGCATTATCAAGGCTTAAGGATAAGAATACTTGCTCTGATGAGGCTGCATAGTCTCCGATATCGTCAATTACCACTGAGGCGCAACACGAACGCCCTAAAAAGCCTTCGCCACTTACATTGAGTTGATCTCCTCTAGTGATTGCTATATCGAAACGATTTTGAGCAGGATAAGGGATTTGAATGGTGCTGAGACTTTGGGGCGCCCCTTGCGCCATCCAACTGCTATCAACCCGTAAATCAGGAGCAAAACTGATGGGTAAATTATAGTAGATTGAAAATGCAATGCCGTAAGCATCTTGGATAATCCCTCCACTAGGGTCCTCCAAGACCAAGTCAAAAGAAATCGAATCACCCACATTTACCACACTTTGGTTTGGCTGTATACTGAGTGAGATCGCACTTGCACTACTGTCTCTAGTTAAGCGATTGGCAGGAGTGACATTTTGCAAAATTACAGCAGCGTCCTGAGCTAGATTTACCGTCCCATCTCCATCGCAATCAGCATGTTTGAAATCTATATTTGCTGCCCAGGGATTATTTGCCGTAAATCCACTGCCCCAGTCACTAGCGTTCTGCGGAGCATAAACACTACTCGGATTGCTGCGAGGAGTCCCACTCTGACCATTGGCAAGACCTAATAACAAAAAGTCTAAGGTATTGACTTCACCATCTGTATTGACATCACCTGGCCACATACAGCCCGATTGCAAACTGATATTGAAGCTAGCACTTTCCGATTCCCCGCAGGCATCCGTTACCTCAAGTTCAAATTCACCTGAACTCATAAAGCGTTGTTTGCGCTCAACTCCCAATAATACACCATTCGAATCACGCCACGCATAGCTTAAGGCATCAAGACCTGCATCTAAAACAAGACTGCTGCCGCAATGGCTCGTATCATTTACAATGGGGTTTAATTCTTCCTCAATCGTGATGAAAAGACTACTTTCATCCACACAATCACCATCAATCGCACTTAGGCTAATTTCATAGCTTCCCTCTTGCATAGGGCTAAAACTCGGGTTTTGTTGGGTAGAAAATAATTGCCCATTTGCTCTCCATTCGTAGCTGATGGCAGCTGAAGAGAGATTAGTAAACTGGATAGTTGCAGTCTCACAAGCCACCAATTTATCTGCATTAAAAAAGGCTTCTACGGTGCATTGAGAATTGTCGCAATAAGCACTGTCCTGCAAACTAAGGTTTTGCCATGTTAGGGGGCTCGTAGCCGCAAAGACATCTACTTCCTGACTTGGAGGCACGATACTAGCGTTCTCCGCAGGAAAAAATGGCAGACCCGTACTAATCGAGCTACTATTTTGCCCACAGGCGCTTAAGCCACGATGACTCAACTGTTCGACCCAAAGTCGGGCCTGAGTACCCTTATATTCAACACCACTCAAAAATATTCCGCCGCCTGGCAAGGCCAATATTTTATGAGGGACAATACTATCAGCAGCTAAGGAATAATTATGCGCACTCAGAATATCGCCACTTAGTCCCATCTGATAAAAAGCAGCCTCAGCCTGCCCCTGGTAGCTATGAAAAATATAAGCAAGCCCTTCGTGAACCATCATCTGTAAGGGTGCTTTTAGGTTGGGGATCGCATACTCCATACTCAATTGCACCTCTCCATCTTCCTCTAGCCAGAGCAACCATAGATGAGCTTGAGCATTTCGCACAACAGTCCCACCCAACCAAAAAACTTGATCACCATCAGCATCTTTTAGACTACTTAGATTACAAACCTGGAGATTATTACTATTGTCAAATGTATAGCTCATGCTCGGCAAAGCCTGCCCAGTGCTGTCCAATTGCCAAAAATGTAAAATTTGGGATGAGCCGCTGTTTTCAACACTTGCAAGTTGGAGTT
>CAZHOC010000830.1:0-3543 GCA_964534295.1 uncultured Bacteroidia bacterium
CAGCGCCAGAACTTTGCTCCTACAAATCTTTTATGATCAAGCAGAGTGGGACAGTCTGGAATATCAATTAAAGGCTTATCAATTGTTCCTAAAACGCAATCGCACCATTTCTCAGCGCAATCGCAAGCTCTATCTTCAATACGCTCGCTATTTGGGATTGCTCCTCAAGTTTAGAGATCAAAGTATTTTGCTTGACATGGATACAAAAGCACAAAAGCATCAACAATTAAAAGAAAAGCTGCTAGCCCAAACGGGTATTGCGCACAAGACTTGGTTAATGGAAAGACTGGAAATTTTATAAGTAAAATTACTCAGCGAACTTGACAAAAGAAGAAATTGGGCACTATATTAGGCTTAGCCAATTGCACAACCATTTTTTTCTTATGGACATAAGTCTTTATCCGCCGAGTCCGGTGCATAATACCGACTCGTTGACTAAGCCTAAATCGGCTTATTTACAGCAAGTTATCCTCAACCTTGTTGCCGTAGCTCTTTTCATGCTCTTTTATATTGCCATGATAATCGGTGCTGCCTACCTAGTTTACTGGTCCATCATCTTCCCGATTGAGAGAATCAATAAGTTGACTCTCTTTCTGAAGGTTCTCGCGATTGTAGCAGCAGGAATGCTATTTGTATTTACTATCAAATTTTTGTTCAAACGTAGCAATACAGATTATCCTACTAGAGTCGAGCTCAAAGAGTCGGATCAACCTAAATTATTTGCTTTCATTCGCAAGCTGACAGAAGAGACAGGCGCTCCTTTTCCCAAACGTGTATTTGTCAATGAAGAGATCAACGCGATGGTGTTTTACAATAGCACTATACTGAGTTTATTTCTTCCTACTCGCAAAAATCTCTTGATCGGTCTAGGTCTGGTTAACAGCTTAAACCTTAGTGAATTTAAAGCCGTCTTAGCCCACGAATTTGGACACTTTTCCCAGCGGAGCATGAAACTTGGTAGCTATGTCTACATGGCAAACCGCATCATTCACGACATGGTCTTTACGCGCGACAAGTGGGATGAATTACTAGCCCAGGGCATGGAATCAGATATCAGAATTATGATTCCCGCAGCGATATTGAGTGGCTTTGTTTGGGTAGTTCGTCAACTTTTGATCTTGATATATAAGGGTCTCAATTTCTTGTATGCATCCCTCTCTCGTCAGATGGAGTTTAATGCCGACTTGGTTGCAGTAAGCGTAACAGGTAGTGATGCGATCATCCATGGCTTAGCTAGATTAGAGCCAGCCTCTATCTCTATGAATACTGCCCTAAGTGAACTCTCAGAAGCGAGCGACCACCAACTGTACTCTAAGGATATATTCTATCACCAAAAGGAGGTTTGGGAAAACTTATTGCCAGAACAGGCAGAACCACCAATGGGACCTGAGGCGATTTTTGATACCAATCAGGAAGCCATCCCAGCCATGTACGCTTCGCATCCTCCCAATTCTCAAAGGGAGGCCAATGCCAAAGCAACCTATGTAGAAGGGCCACAAGATGTACGTTCCCCCTGGTTGCTTTTCGAGCAAGTGGATGAATTACGTCAAGAAGTAAGTCGCCGGTTTTATCAACTTTATTTCGGCACTAATGAAAAAACAGTTTTCCAGCCCACTGCAGAGGTACAAGCGTTCATCGAAGAGGAAAGAGCCGAAAGAGCAGTCGGAGAGCATTATTTGGGCATTTATGATCATCGTGCCCTAAGTCCCATCAAAGTAGAAGAGGTAACAACACTCAAGGAAAAATATGCTACACAATTAGCCAATCCAGCAAGCTTTAAGGCAGAGATTTTTGGCGAAGAGTTTAGCAAAATGGCTGCCCAACTCAAGGAGGCATTTCAGCACCGCAACGCCCTCATCAGTGCTGTACAGCAGCAAAACAATAAGTTTCGCTTCAAAGGAGAAGTGTACAAACTCCAAGATGCAGAGGCCTTATTCAAGGCAAATGAAGCGATCATTGAAAGCTATAATGAGGCATTAAAAACTTTCGACGAAAAAGTCTGGGTGTATTATCACCATCTAGCCAAAGCAGCGGGAAAGGAAATCCTTAAGGATTTAGAGACTCGTTATCATTTCCAATCACAAATGCAGGAAGCTGGGGATCGACTGAATCAACTCAAGTTCAAATTTCAAAATAGTCTGCAAGAGGTGATGGAGATTGGCCAGCTAACGGAAATCCAGGTAGATACCTATTGTTCTCAATTGCGGAGCTATTTGAAAGAATATCATGCAGAGAAAAAATCGCTTGAGGAGCTCCAAATGCCCCAACTTAAAAACATTGATGCCACAGAGAGTCTGGCCAGTTTCATTCATCCAGATGAGATTCCAGAGCCCCTAGGCTACGACATATTGGAGGGAGCTTTCCTCAACAAGTTTATGCAAGCCCTCAACTTGGCCCAAAGCCGCATGGGACGACTTTATCAAAAAAATCTAGGGGGGATCCTAAAGCTGCAAGAGTCTTTAGAGGCTTAGTTTTTCTGAGCTTACTCCTTCGGAGAACGCTTAGCCTATGAGGTAGTTGGGAGTATTTAGTATTTAGTATTTAGTACTGAGATATGATGTCCTAGGCGAAATGAGGGTAGTGTCCCTTGTCGAGACAAATACTTTACTGATTAGCATGAAAAGTAAAAGCCAGCTTCTGATAACAGAAGCTGGCTTGAGCATTAATAAAAAGCCTAATCAAAATTATATCGTTGGCTCCCAGCCTGGCTCGTATTCACGAGACCACATGCCGGAGGCTTTTTTGTTTCCTATTACTTGCCCGTTGGCTGGATTACAGTTGATCATGCCGCCACACTCTTGAGCGATATTACCTAAGTGCGGTAATAGATTGCTGATATAGCCATCCCAGATAGGTGCGCGTAGCTCTTCCCCATTACGGATACCGTTGGCGAAGTTGATCATATGACGGTCATCCAAGCTGCCTCGCCCGACTGTATTGGTAGTGGCCGACTGCTCTTTTTCCTTCATTTCTTTGATGAGTTTACCGCCGTTGTCGTAGGCAAAATAGGCATTGCGATCCAGCATGATATAGCCTTTGGTACCGCTAATAGTAGCCCCACGTCCGCGGTTGAAATAAGGCTGATTGTTACAGCTTTTACCTTCCCAAGTGATCATTTTACCGCCTTCAAATTCAAAGTTGGCGATCTGAGTGTCATAAAACTCCCAATCATCTTGGAAGTGGTAGCGTCCACCTGCAGAGGTAACCTTTACAGGATATTCTACCCCTAAAGCCCAGCGACAAATATCTAATTCGTGGGTTCCATTATTGTTGATTTCGCCTGTACCCCAACGCCAGAACCAGTGCCAATTATAATGCACCAAATTGTCGCGATAAGGCGTGCGAGGAGCTGGGCCTTGCCAAAGATCCCAATTGAGCCAATCTGGCACGGCAGCTTCTTTACCAGTACCAATAGAACCACGCTTATTGTTGTACCAAGCTTTGCCAAAGTAAACATCTCCGATGATTCCATCTTTGATGTCCTGCATCGCTTGAATGGAAACCGCACCTGAGCGTTGCTGATTTCCCATTTGGACTTGGAGT
>CAZHOC010000831.1:0-3538 GCA_964534295.1 uncultured Bacteroidia bacterium
GTTCTGCAATTAGGCGAAAGTATTTCTAAAAACTTCATCCAATTTTTGTGCCCCAATTAACTTGATCGAAGAAAAATTCTTCTCTAAACCGTCAAGTTGCTTTTGGTAGACAAACATCTTCTCAAAACCCAATTTTTCGGCCTCCGAAATCCTTTGCTCCAAGCGGCTGATAGGTCTAAGTTCTCCGGCTAATCCAACCTCACTAGCAAAAACTGTTTTGGGAGATATTGCCACATCATGAAGGCTCGATACCAAGGCTACTACAATCGCCAAATCCATCGCAGGATCCGCAACCGTCAATCCGCCAGTGATGTTGAGGAAGATGTCCTTCACCCCCATCTTAAATCCACAACGTTTTTCCAGAACCGCTAGTATCATATTCAAACGTCGAAGGTCAAAGCCAGTACTGGAACGTTGAGCGGTGCCATAAGCCATGTTGGATACCAAAGCTTGAGTTTCTATTAGCAATGGTCGCAAGCCTTCCAAAGTGGCCCCAATTGCCACTCCTGAAAACTGCTCTTCCCGCCCACTCAAAAAGATTTCAGAGGGATTACTAACTTCTCTCAGGCCTTGGCCTGTCATATGGTAGATTCCCAGCTCACTAGTAGCACCAAATCGGTTCTTACTTGTCCTTATGATGCGATATTGATTGTGTCGGTCACCTTCAAAGGATAAAACCGCATCGACCATGTGCTCAAGTACTTTGGGGCCTGCCAAAGAGCCCTCCTTGGTAATATGTCCGACCAAAAAAATGGGGACATGCGTATCCTTGGCCAATCTGATGAGCTTAGAAGCACTTTCACGCACCTGACTGACGCTGCCTGGAGCACTTTCAAGTGCCTCTGTATAAACGGTTTGAATAGAATCTATTACAACAATCTCAGGCTTAATCTCCTTAAAGTAATTGAAGACCTTCTCGAGGTTGGTTTCACTCGCTACAAATAACTGATCATTGTCAAAAGGCAGTCTCGAAGCTCTAAGTTTGACCTGATTCTGAGACTCCTCGCCCGAAACGTATAAAATCTTTTTATTTCCTAGCTGCAAAGCTAGCTGCAGCAATAATGTACTCTTACCTATACCAGGCTCTCCGCCAATTAAGACTACGGAACCATCAACTATCCCGCCGCCAAGCACTCGATTAAACTCTTGATCCTTAGTTGGAATGCGAGATTCAGTCGTAGCTTCAATTTCAGTAAGTGGCAATGGCTTTGATTGAGTGTTCATGGCCACAGGGCTGCTGTGTTTAGCCGTAGCCCCACTCACTATCTCCTCCACCAAAGTGCCCCACTCATTGCATCCGACACATTGTCCTTGCCATTTTAAATGGGAGGTCCCACAATTTTGGCAGATAAAAGCCGTTTTGATCTTTGCCATTTGGCAAAAATAATAGCATTTTCCAAAAATAATAGCATTATTGCGGAAATTTGATTTTTACGACCATATATTCCAACCCTTTTAGCTAAGGCTTGTCAATACGCTTACAGGCACGTAATTTCCAGCTCGATGCAAAGAAAACTGATATATCTAGCCTTAGGCCTAATTTCCATCCTACAATTAGGATGTAAAGATGAATTTATCAAGCACGATTTATACCGTATCTGGAACAATCGCTTATATGGATATATCAACTCTGACGGCACGACAGAAATCCCTTTGCAATTTGCCTACGCCTTACCGTTCTCCGAAGGATTAGCTGCCGTCAATGTGGGAGGCACTCCCAATGGCAATGATATGCCTACCGATGGTCGCTGGGGATTTATCAACACCTCCGGCTTTTTCGTCATCAATCCTATTTTTCATTCTCCGATGAACGATGCTCCTCCTTTTGCCCGCAATGATGTTGGGAAGGTGTTGCATGAAGCCTATCTATTCAAAGACCATGTCGCTGCTGTACGTATGGACAATGGTTGGCAATTTATCGATACGCTCGGCAATCGGCTGCAAAAGAACTTTACCCCAGAATCCTGCCGTACCCTACAAGAGGGCCTTATGGCGGTGATGGTAGATGGGTACTGGGGGTATGCACGTAAAGTCAAGAATCAGAAAAGCGGCCGCGATAGTGCGATCGTCATGCATATTGAACCAAACTATCTGTATCCAGTGGACTTCAGAGATGGCTTTGCGGTAGTCAAAGATCGGAAAGGTCGTAAAATATGTATCGACAAAAATGGCCGAGAGGTCTTTTCTCAATATCGCATCGAAAGTCAATTTCATGAAGGCATGGTTGCCGTGAGAGCCAAGTTTAAAGGTGAGCCTACTAATGAATTAGATTACCGCAAGTTTTCTATTATGGACACCTTAGGACGGATTTGGTTTCCTCATCAGTTTGATGAGATCGGTTACTACAGCTCTGGCTTAATCCCCGTTCGAGTAGGTAGTCAAAAACGACCTAATGAGCACAAACAGTTTAGCGATTACGACGGTGGAAAGTGGGGATTTGTGAATCGAGACGGCGTATTTATCATCAATCCTCAGTACGATTACGCCATGTCATTTGAAGAGGACCGTGCTGCTATTAAAGTTGGAAATTTCTGGGGTTATATTGATCAAAACAATAGTTGGGTAGCCCAGCCCCAGTTCCTTTGGGCAGGCGAATTTCAGCATGGTGTCGCCAAAGTTTTGCTAGGGCCTTCGGCTAACGATTATTTTAATCACTACGCATATTTGGACCGTTCTGGAAACGTGATTTGGGTCGAACCTTAGGCCAAAAAGCCTAAAAATCATTCGTAAATAGTAAATTTCCCACCTTCTAAATTTTGCTACCTTGCCGCCTCTCAGCGTCTAGATTAGCATATGAAAATTACGAACGTTCGCCTCGAAGTAATGCAAACCATCGAAAAGTCGATGGACTCCCTACTGGAAAAGTATTTAAAGCCGATTGAAACCAATTGGCAGCCCTCTGATTTCCTACCTGACTCCACTCGGGATACCTTTTATGAAGAAGTTAGGGAACTCCGAGAACTAGCTCAAGAGCTTAGTTACGATTTCTGGGCAGTCTTGATTGGAGATACCGTAACCGAAGAAGCCTTACCTACTTATGAAGCTTGGCTGATGGATGTAGAAGGCGTAGACCAAGATGGACAAAACGGTTGGTCAAAGTGGGTGAGAGCTTGGACCGCTGAAGAAAATCGTCATGGCGATGTATTGAATAAATACCTTTATCTCTCAGGCCGAGTCAATATGCGCGAAATGGAAATATCCACTCAGCATCTCCTTAATGACGGCTTTGATATCGGTACCGGACGCGATCCCTACCGTAATTTTGTCTATACAAGCTTTCAGGAGCTTGCTACCAATATATCTCACCGGAGAGTCGCCGCTATGGCCAAAAAAGGCAACAATCCAAAGCTTGCCAAAATGTGTGGAAATATTGCGGCAGATGAGGCCCGCCATGCGAACGCCTACATCGAGTTTATTCGCCAAATCTTCGAACTAGACCCAAGCGAGGTAATGTTGGCATTTGCGGATATGATGAAGAAGAAAATCGTCATGCCTGCCCACATGCTCCGTGAGTCAGGAAATCCAATGGGCGAACTCT
>CAZHOC010000832.1:0-3531 GCA_964534295.1 uncultured Bacteroidia bacterium
GTCGTGATCCCTATGAGCGATTTGATGTATCGGCGGATAATCCGGAGATCGTCGAGCGCTTGCTAGCTCAGATGCGCACTTTTGCGGAGGGATTAGAAGGCTCGAAGCTACCAGAAGGGTTTTAGTAAGCTCCTGAGGGGAATGTTCCCTTAGGGGTAGACTCACTCACAGCCCGCCCCACTCAGGCGATAAACGCCTTTCTCTTCGACTAGCTCATATCCTAGCGTGAGAGCTACTACTTCTAGCAAAGCGGCAGGATCGTCTTGCATAAAGCTGCCACTAAAGCGGCATTGGGCAATGCTAGGATCGCTAAGCTCGATAGGGAGATTATACTCTTGTTGAAGGGCCTCAAAGATTTGGCTGAGGCGAGTATCGGTGAATATCCAACGGCGGTCTGCGCCGGGCAGGAAATCAAAATCTTGGTTTTCGCTCTTGGCGATGATTTTTTCCGCTTTGCGGAACGAAGCCTTATAGCCCGCGGGCAATTGGACTTTTTCGTTTTGCGAAGCAAAAGCTACCCTACCAGTCGCCACCTTGACCTCTATCGCAGAATCAGTATCTGCTACTGAAAAAGAGGTTCCTAAGACTTCAATCGTAGTCTCTTGAGCTTTAATCACGAAGGCTTTAGACTCATCGCGAGCGACTTCAAAGAAGGCCGCACCGCTTAGACTCACATCACGAGTTTTACCATCAGCATAGGTCAATGTACTCCCCTCAGTCAGCCAAACTTGGCTGCTATCTGGTAATGTATGTAATTGGGTACCATCAGTAGCGGTATATTGGGTTGGGCCTGAGTTAGAGGTCAAACCCCAACGAAGCAAACCCGCTAAACCTACCAAAACGACAATTACGGCCGCATAGCGACTCCAGACGGGCCAGCCACCGCGCATAGACTTCACTTTAGCCGCCGGTGCCTCTTCTAGTTTACTATTTACCTTTTGCCAAGCGGCATCTACATTTGGGTGTAAGGTCTCCGACGAACGATGGATCGCCTCCCAGGTTGCATAAGCCGCCTCAAACTGCTCCTCATATTTCTTGTCCAGATCCACCAATTGCCGGAGCTCAAACTCCTCCTTGGCCGAGCTTTCGCCCGCCAAGTATTTTGCAATTAGGTCCTGAAAATCTTGCTCATTCATCCTTTGATCCCCATTCTGGGTATGTAAATATACTTATTCTCTTTGTCGTGACAAGCAGGATCAAAGCCCCCCCTATGGGTCAGGAGATTTTTTTTGATGATTCTTTGTCCTTTGCCCATTGTTACAAAAAGACTAAAAGTCTAGGCATCCATGGCCCAACTCTCAATTAGAATCTGGATTTTACCGCCAAACCTCATACAATCAAGCGAAAGGAGACTTCTCCTCAGCCTTCGGCTTCGTTCGAAGTGAATAACAGAGTACGATCCAAGCGTGTTGGCTGGGGCCGTGCACCCGGGGCCGGACTCTTGCACTGGTTTTGCACGGGTCGCCCTGACAACTGTACGGGATTGCGGCCCTTTTTCGCGAAAAGGGCCAAAGTAATTAAGACAACAAAAGTTGGGCCCAAGCCATGACGACCCGAGCCCGCTCTTCGAAGGATGATGTATCTGTGGGGAGATTAAGTTTGTGCTGTAAAGATTAACAACTGCCTCAAGCTAGGACTTTGCCAAAACCAAACTAGCATACAGATTTTCGGAAATGTATCGTAAAAAGAGGTTTACGTCCAGGCTAAGTATTTGAAAATCAAAAGCTAGAAGTAGACAGCTCAGATTATTTATTTTTTCCACCTTCCGATAGCTATCGGGAGCGCGGAACGCTCATCCCTCTTCATATCATGAAAAAAGGGAGATACATATGTGTATCTCCCTCCACTGGTTTACAACAAACTTAGTAGGCTAACCTACCATCATCATCACACTTGCTGGCTTTTCGGCCAGAGATTCATACAAATTGAATGTCCAGCAAAGAGCCACTACTAAAGATTTGTTCAGGAAAAAGGAGCAGGTGTTGATGATTTTAAAAATAGATTTCATGGGTCCCAAATAGGGGTTTGGAAGCGGGAAAGACCGATTCTTGGGTTTGTAAACGATACGGGTGTTGAGAACTTTACCCGATTGGGTATGTTCACAAATAGCGAAATATTCGTAAGAAAAAATCTTATTTAGGGCTATTCCGTTGCTTTTGCTAGCTGAACGGAAGGAAGGGAAAACTGAGCAGCCATCCGAGCCAACATAGCTCTATAAAAGCGGCCAATGATTTTCGTAAAAGGGAGAGCCCTTTGCCCATTTGGTTTTCGACTGTCTTGGGGCTAATCTGCAGATGATCAGCAATCTCCTGATAGGTCATGCCTTCAAAGCGACTCAACTTAAACACCTCCTGACAGCGCGGAGGCAACTCGGCAATTGCCTCTCGAATTCGCTCATCCCAAATGCTACGATCCTCTTCAGACATCGGCTCTGCGGCCTGCTCTTGCTTTTGGACGTAGACTTCGTTGAGCTCCGCGTGGCGCTTGACTTTGGCAATCTCGTTGAGGGAGAGATTTTTGGTAGCGGTATAGAGGTAGGATTTAAGCGAAGTATTGATCTTGATGTTTTCGCGGATGTTCCACAGCTTGACAAATACCTCCTGCACTACATCCTCTGCCAACTCACTATCCTGCAGTTTGCTATAGGCAAAGCGAACCAGAGGAGTATAGTACTCCCGAAACAACTCTTCTAGGGCCGAGCGGTCTCCTTTGCTGATGCGACTCAGCCATTGTTGCTCCCTTTGGTCAACGCTCATGCGGTGAATTTATCAATTTTCTTGCCCTTTTTTATTACTGACTGCCTTTTCGTTTTTTTGTGGCTATGAAAGAACACCTTGCGTTACTCAGGCCGCACCAATACGTCAAAAACGCATTTCTTTTTCTGCCTGCCTTCTTTGCCTTACAAATCACCCAATGGGAAGTGGTGGCTAGCGTTAGCCTAGCTGTCTTGGGATTTAGCATGCTGGCAAGCTCCGTTTATATTCTCAATGACTATCGCGATCGCGAAGACGATCGCAAACATCCTCGCAAAAAACACCGTCCTCTAGCCGCCGGTACCGTTTCTCCTCGCACCGCCTTCATCATGATGGGCTTTTTGCTCGTCTCTAGCTTTTCTATCTTTCTTTACCTCGATATGCAGGCCTTTTTTTGGGTCTTGGGCTATTGGGTGATGAATATCCTCTATTCACAGGGGCTCAAACATATCCCGATTTTAGATATTAGCATCATTGCCATGGGCTTTGTGATTCGCGTGACGGTGGGTGCGCTGGTGGTCCATCCCGATATCGAACTCTCTATGTGGATCGTGCTGGTGACCTTTTTGGGCGCTTTGTTTTTGGCCCTGGCCAAACGCCGCGACGATGTCCTGCTGGCCGAAGGCGGCAACAAAGTCCGTAAATCTATCGATGGATATAATCTCGAATTTATCAATGGAGCCATGATGATTATGGCCTCGGTCTTGATCGTCTCCTATATTTCCTACACCATCTCGCCTGAGGTGCAGACCAAACTCCACAGCAGCCAACTCTATAT
>CAZHOC010000833.1:0-3527 GCA_964534295.1 uncultured Bacteroidia bacterium
AAAAGAGATTAAAGGAGAAATTCGCTTCCTGACAGAATCTCCAGCAGGCCATATTTTATTCACCCTTAGCGACAATGGCTTCGGTGCTTATGATCCCCAAGCAAATAGCTTTCGCTTTTACAATACTGCAAAGCAAAATTTCCCCTTTGATCAAATTGCCAGTTTGGTATTTGATGAAGAGGGAATACTCTGGGCCTCATCGGTCAATGATGGTCGATTTGTCCGTTTTGCTTATCCAGAGGGTGGGCAATACGTTTGGAAAAGCGCCTCTAACCAGCCTGCAAGCAGGGGCGATGGTTTACTGGGGAGCAATGGTCAGATTTATTTCCTCCATGAGAGAAAATGGTCCAAAATCAATCCAGATTCCGATTTACTGCAACCAAAGGCAAGTCCATTTAAGGTATCCTTAGTGAGCCTTTCCGTACAAGGAGAAATACAGCAGGTAAATACCAGTCCTTATCTTAGCACCCCTTTATGGCTTAGCCAATCGATCAGTCTCCCTCATACCGTTGAATCTTTTGGCTTCCGCTTTACCGATTTTGACTATTCCCCTATCAATCAATTTGATGAATCAGGCAGCAAGGAGTTTCTCTATCGCTTATATCCCTATCAAAAAAACTGGCAAAAGACCAACGGAGTACCTATCGCTAATTACTTCAAGGTTACCCCCGGTAACTATCGCTTTCAAGTCAAACCCTATCGCGAGACAGGGGCGCTTAGCGATGAGATGGTTGAAATCGCTCTGATCCTTTCTCCGCCTTGGTGGAAAACCAATTGGGCCTTCTCTCTTTACGGCCTTGCAATCCTTTGTATAATCTACCTGGTCTATCAATATAATCTCAGGCGCCAAATCGCCTTAGAACAAAAACGCCAACAACAAAAACTCGAGGAATTAAAATCCCACTTCTTCACCAATATTACCCACGAATTCAGGACACCTCTCACCGTCATCTTAGGTTTGAATGAAGACCTAGAAGAAAAACACGCCAATCTTGATTTAGAGCGCAAAGAGCTTCAACAATTCAATCAAGCTCATCAACTTATCCAACGGAGTGGACAAAATCTGTTGCGGCTGATCAATCAACTGCTGGATATGACGAAACTTGATTTTGGGGCCATGAAGGTGGAAAACATCCAAGCCGATATTATCCCTTTTCTTCGTTATCTGACCGAGTCTTTTCACTCCATCGCTACAGAGCAACAGATCAAGTTTAGTTTCCAATCTTCGATGGAACGCTTAGTCATGGATTTTGATGAGACCAAAGTCCAACATATTATTTACAACCTATTGTCCAATGCCTTTAAGTTTACTGCAGCAGGGGGAGAAATAGCCGTTTCGGTTTCCGAGCAAGAAAAAGCAGGGTCAGCCTACCTCCAAGTGGCGGTCAAAGACACAGGCATTGGGATTGCAGCGGAGGACCAAAAAGCCATTTTCGATCGCTTTTATCAGACCCCCAACTCGCCCCAAGGCAAAGTAGAAGGAAGTGGGATCGGCTTGGCCTTTAGCAAGGAGATGGCCGAGTTGATGAAAGGGAAAATTGACCTACAGAGTAGCTTGGGCTCAGGAAGTACATTTAGTTTGCTCTTACCGATTCAACGATCACTGACAACAGCCCCAGTTGAAGCAGAAGTAGTATCCAATGAGCTTCCAACCGCACCACAAATCTCTCAGAATGAGGAGGAGAGTAAACCGCTTTTACTACTGATAGAAGACAATCAGGGTGTGATTTCCTATCTGCAAACTTTGTTGGAGGATCGCTACACCATAGAGATTGCCAAGGATGGACTGACCGGCCTTGAGGACGCCAAAAAGTTAATTCCCGACATCATTATTACCGATGTAATGATGCCCAAGATGGACGGCTATCAAGTTTGCCAAAAACTAAAGTCTGATGAAAAGACCAGTCATATTCCCATCATCATGCTTACCGCTAAAGCGAGCGAGGAGGCAAGATTGGAAGGCTTAAAAATGGGCGCAGATGCTTATTTACCCAAGCCTTTTAATAAAGCAGAACTCTTTGTCCGTTTGGAGAAATTAGTGGCCCTTAGAAGGTCATTACAGCAGCGTTATGGTCAGATTGATCCTGCCGATTCTTCTGTCGTTCACCCGCCTAGCCTGGACGATCTGTTTATGCAAAAAGTTCGCCAGTTAATCGAAGATAACATCAGTGATCCGGGACTCGATATTGCCCTGATTTGCGAGGAGGTACATTTGAGTGCCACCCAGCTGTTTAGGAAGATGAAAGCGCTTACTGGCAATCCTCCTATGAGCTTTGTCAGGAAGATTCGCCTCCACAAGGCCAAAGAATTATTGCTTAACACTGAGCTAAGCGTGTCTGAGATAGCTTATGACCTTGGGTTTAGTGATCCGCACTATTTTTCGCGCGCCTTCAAGAAGGAGTTTGGTCAGTCTCCCAGTCAGGTTCGTAAAGAGGGAGATGATTGAGACGAGCTACTTGGGTGAGATTGGGTTTTGGGATACTGCTGCGCAGAACGCTTGTCTCTGGAGGCGTATGCAAAACGACTCTACAATCAACCATCTGTAGCGGCCTATTGCATAGGCCGCCGACCTTGCCTTACACTTTCTTGAGATAAGCGTTCCGCGTCCCGAAAGCTTTCGGGAGTAACCCCCAAAAGAGCGACCCAATAACAAAGAAGTCGAGAGAAAAAATCTCTCAACTTCTGATCTAACATCATATACAAAACTTGGCTGTTATTGACGCATAAAGCTGCTGGTGGCCATGCTTTCTCCATTGGAGAGAATGACCCGGTAGATACCTTGAGGGAGGTCTTGCACAGGAATACTAATAGTCGACTGCTGATCAAATTTGTTTATCTCAGCAAGGTGAACGAGTTGGCCCATATCATTGAGCACTGTGAGCTTGAGAGAGCCTCTCCATTCGTTTTCGATCTCGATGGTAGTGTAGGAAGTTGCAGGATTGGGATAGACACTAAGTTGAGCGTCTGCAAGTAGGGGGCGCTGGATAGAAGTGGAAAGCTGACAATCGCTTATACCCGCATCATGCACACTTTCTATAGCTCCGATATCGACGCAGCTACCTTGAATCCGAGCGTTGCCTGAAAAGTCGTTTTCTGCAATGGCTTGAAAATACACTCCTGCATCGATGGCGGGGCTATTGGCTGCTAGGCTGTAGGTACCATTTTCAAAAAGGGGATCAACCGCCGATTGATCTGTACTATTGAGGAAAAAATCAAAAGCATTATCACTGACCAAGTTACCGCCGAGGCTATTGATCTTGGCGTTGCCGAGCGGCGAAACTGAGGAGTAATTGGAAAAGCCTTGGGCATGGAAGATGGTATTTCGGATATCAACCTCTGCATTGACATTGAGGGCCAGTGAGGGACTTTGATTATCAGTGATAGTACAATTACCTAAAGTAAAGCCAGTGCCCGTACCCACAACTGCCGTATTGGGGTCATTACTATTGTGATCGGTAAAAAGGCAGTTTTCTAATATGACTTTGCGCTTCGTATTGAGCAATAAATCTATATCAGCTGTCCCAAAG
>CAZHOC010000834.1:0-3521 GCA_964534295.1 uncultured Bacteroidia bacterium
AACGAGCAGCATCGGACTGACTTTTTCGAAATCCTTTTCATAAACGAGGGGAAGGGCTCGCTTTATTTAGATAGTCAGAGCCTGAGCATCGAAGCCAATAAGTGCTTCTTTATTTCGCCATTTCAAACTCGCCGGTGGGAGCTCGACAATGGAGCCCCAGATGGTTTTTTCGTCATCTTCAAGAAAGAGTTTTTTGAGACCTTCTTCGAGGACAAACTCTTTATCTATCGACTCAACTACTTCTACAATCCCAATTTTCCGTTTGAACTCAATACCTCAGGTCAAACGATAGAAAACTTTAGTTGTATCCTTGAGGAGATAGAGAGGGAGTCGACCAACGTCAACTATTTTAGTGAACATGTAGTAAGATCTTGGCTATACCTACTGCTGGTTCAACTCAATCGAGCTTTTGCCAAAGCGCACGGTATCGAAGAAGAAGATCGACTTAACAATGCAGCTTATGAATTTCGGAGGGTAGTGGAAGAAAGTGTACCGAAAATCCATTCGGTCGAAGAAATTGCGCAGCGCCTGAGGATGAGTCGAATTACCCTCAACAAAAAAGTCAAAGAGCATTTCAAAGTGAGTGCAACGCAGTTTTTGCAGGACCGCCTCGCTATTGAGATAAAGAACAAATTGCTCTATTCTGATCAGACGGTTGCAGAGATCAGTAATGAATTATTGTTTAGTGAGCCTACCAATATGATTCGCTTTTTCAAACGAGTGATTGGCATTACGCCTACCCAATTTAGAGCTAGCTTATCAAATTGATTATCCTCTTTCTGTATTGATTGCGATGCTATTAAAGCATTGAGGCTATTTGAGTTTCAAATTAACTCAGTAATTATGAAACAGATAATAGCCAGCTTTTTTTTAGCATTTGCATTGTTTTATGGGGCCAATCTTTGGGCTCAGGATGAGAATCCTAATCGGGAGCAAAACCTAGGCATAGCCCTTGGCTCCGGCAATAGTTTGACAGCCTTCCGTTTAGAATACGGACATTATTGGGGCTTAGGACAAAAGGGAAAGTTTAAAATAGGTCTTGGCCTTCGTGCCCATTATGGCTTTGGCTCCGATCTTAGAATGGCAATCGTAAATACAACCAACAATAATGGCGATGGAGCCTTAGATCAAGATGCGATTGTGGTATCTAACTTTGGGGTAGGGGGACTAAATACTGTTTTGGGGATTAAATACTCCTTTAATGATAAATGGGATCTAGGCTTAAAGTTTGACGTGCTAGGGCTTGGCTTTGGCGCTACCCAAGGCGGCGATTATACCGAGCAAGCAACTGGTGAGACTAGCGTGGTTGAGACAAATTCTCCCAATCCCAATATTGCTTTTAACAGAGGGCAAGTAATGAGTGATAATCTTTGGCTTGGATATACGCTGAAACAAAAACACCAAATCATTTTGTCCTTTGCTTTCTTCGGGACAGAATACGAATTAAGTGACAATTCTGCCTTGAATCTGGAGGATCCTCGCTTCGAAAGAATCCATCAAATGCTATTTGTCGGTTACAACTATCGGTTTTAAGCGGGAGCTTAACGCATATTTCCGGGGCGCTTTGTAAATAAAGCGCTCCGGATTTTTTGGCTTATATCAATTCTGTCTAGCATAATCCAATTGTGCCTTCAATTGCTGCAAAGAGTTTTGCCACTCCTGATAGCTCAAGGCATCCGAGTGATTTTGTTCAGCTGACAAGGTCGCCGCTTCAATCTGCGCTTCCCATTGGTCGAGTAGGGGAGTGATCTGAGCAGCTGAAAGGGGCCCAGTCTTCAATGTCTGTAGCGCCTGTTCGTATTCAGTTGTGAAACTAGCCCAGCCTGCCGTGAGTTTGTCGCATGCTGCGGAACGCTGACTCCCCCGGAATGCTCCGTAATTAAAAGGCGCACAATTGTTTCTGGTTTGGCCCCAAGCATCGGCAATTGGCGTTACTGGATTGACATTATTGATGATGTTTTCAAAGGCATTGTCCAGATCCCAAGGGATGAGATGCAGGCTTTCCTCTTTGGGATCCTCATACCAATAATAGTTGTGATTAGAGCAGCCGCCGCCCCCACAATACCAGTGAAAGGGCCCATCGTCATGCCTGATGGTGCGGTCTACGGCGATGTAGGCCATGATTTCTGCTAGCTTCATGCGGTTGTTAATAACGTTCCGCAAAGCGGTCGAATCAGCTAGATTTACTTGCATAGCAAAGGACCGCATGATGGACTCCGAAGGATTATCATCTTCATTGGTTTTGAGCGCTTTGAGGTAGGCTCCATTGGGGAGCGGATTGCCAGAGGCGTCTAGCGGCCAGACTTCTTTGTAGAGATTTCCTTTGCCATTTTCAAAATGGTAGCGAGTAAAACGACCGTCTATTTGCTCAATCAAGGCAAAAAGCCCCACATATGTCCCATTGATGACTAGGCGGGCATGCGTTGCGCGAGGCGCTGGCACTCCCATCTCTCTAAATAGCCAATAGCCCAAACGATCACGCATCTGCGTCGGATCTAGGTTCATAGAGTGGAACTGAAGTTTTTTGAGATTAAAAAACTTAGCATCTGAACCATCCCAATTTATTTTGACCTTCATTGAGAGCTTGGTGCAGGTCTTATAGCCAGATGGGCGAGCCCAATCATCGCCAGAAAGACAATTGACAAAAGCACCAATCGAACCCTTATAGCGAACTCCCACTGGACTTAGGGTGTCTCCTTCGAATATGAGCATGGCTTCTACATACTCTTCTGCCGCTGGATCACTATTGATTTTGGCTAAGTCTGGACCAGATACTTTTAGCTCGAAGGTATGCAGCTTGCTCTGATCAAAAATATAGTCAGAGTCTAGATTGAGATAGTTTTCATCCCCTTGGGGAACGATTGGCTCAACCTCAAAAGAAGGCCCTGTATCAGTTACACTAGGGGGAAGAGGTTCCTCACAAGCCAGTACCAAAAGGCAAAAGCTCGCCAAAATATAATAGCTCCGAAGCTTCATAGGTCTTAAGTTACAAAATAGGGATCTAAACATTTCGCTCAGATCCCTACCTAAAAATGGCAAATAAGTCTTGCTTGCTAGAGCATTACCCTACCAACTATATCTTACCCCCAGTCCCAATCCATAGTGCGGATAAGGAAACTCGAGGATTTGATTGTAATGAATTTGGGATTGCGAAGTCGCGATCAAATCTATGGCGTGGCCTTGAATATCAAAGCGATAACCTAAATCTAGACGAGGACCCATTAAGAGGGCAAAATACTGTTGAGCTGCCTTACTTTGTGGGATCCACTCTCCGTTTTCATAAACGTACTGGGGATCAGCACTGCGCGTATGCGCTACCCCCGCCGCTATTCTGAGATTGACAAATAGTCCGGCGACAATGGTTCTTTCCCAGCCAAGGCCCAATTGTAGAGAATTCCAGCGCTCGTGATAGAGGTTACGGTAGTGTCCCAACTGTGCATTGGCAAAAAGCCGACTTTTGGCTTTTACCTTCAAATATTTCTGAGCCTCTAGACTGAAGGCGGGTCTGATCTTGACATCAT
>CAZHOC010000835.1:0-3519 GCA_964534295.1 uncultured Bacteroidia bacterium
TGGTAAACGGCAAAGACTCTATTGGAATTTGAAGGTGCACAAGCCAATTCAATCCGCTGGTATCCAGAAGAGGGAAGGCCACCGCCCGTTAGTTTTGTCCAGCTATTACCACCGTTGGTGGAACGATAAATCCCATCCGTTTGGAATAGACCCATAGTCGCGTAAAGCGTACCGTTTGAAGCTCTTTCGATGTCTGCTGCACGATTTGAACTAGCTCCAGTAGAAGTACCCAGCACTTGGCTCCAGCTTGAACCGCCATTGGTTGAGCGTTGAATACCCCCATCACGGGTAAGCGCAAATATGTCGCCGTTGCTGTTGACTAGCAGCTTTTGTACATAGTAGAAGGTGTTATTATTGGTAGAACTTAACTGCGTCCAAGTGGTACCTCCATTGGTCGTTTTCCAGATCCCTAGTCCACGAATCGCATCTGCATTGAAAAAACCTTCCCCCGTACCAAAGTACATGATGGAGCTATTGGAAGGGTCTTGGGCAATAGAGGAAACGGCAATATTATCAAATAAATCATTGATTGGGGTCCAGTTGGGGCTACCGGACAATCCATTGGTAGTTTTCCAAAGACCGCCGCCTACACTACCTACCCAAATGGTATTGCCGCTACCATCGGCAGCATCCACTAAAATGGCACGAGTACGACCAGAAACATTATCGGGACCTCTTTCATCCCAATTAATACCCGAAATTGCCGCGCGAGTGAAATCCGGATCCCTTCGTAGCCTATCGGCATAGGCTCGAGCCTCAATCAAGCGATCTCGGGGCACTTCATTGAGGGCTGGATCCTTAGTCATTTCAAATTCCTGCTCAATAGCGGCTTCAATCGCTTTTTGCTTAGGAACTTTGTCAATAGTGTGTTGGGAGGGTGAAAGCTGAAAAATCAGGAATAGGCATCCTGCTGCCCCTAGCAATGTTGCCAGGGCAATAGTAGTTTTTCGCATGAGGTGTGATTTTAAGCGTTAACTTAACTAGTTTAGAAACTAGGGTGATTGATTATCTAATGTGCGTATGATGAAATCCCTATATTCTCAAACTATTTAGTTCGCCCAACCGAATGAATACGTTTTTTGCAAAACTCTTACATCCCGCGATGAAAAATATCCCTCGGAATAATATTCGAATAGCCGACATTTCCCGAATCGCAGCATATTTCCTGATTCTATTTTTCTTGAGTGGGTGTGGTTTGACCTTTAAAAGTAAGGTTAAGCAAAGCTTTGATGTGAATTTATTATCCCCGCCTAATCTGCAAAAGCATTTCAGTGGGATTGCTGTATACTCTCCTGATAAACAGGAATTTATCTACACTTACAATGCGCAAAAATATTTCACTCCGGCCTCAAATACCAAACTACTTAGCTTTTACACAGCCACCCAAATTTTAGGGGATTCAGTAGCTAGTTTCAGATATCAAAACATAGGGGATAGTCTGATAATCAAACCCTTAGGTGATCCAACATTCTTGCATCCGGATTTTGAAAAGCAATTGGCCGACAGTTTTTTGCGACAACACAAAGGTCCCATTTTTGTGGACTTTTCGGCTAATGATGTAGTGCCTTGGGCGCCTGGTTGGGCCTGGGAAGACTATCTGTACCCCTTCGCAGCGGAGCGAAGCATCTTTCCGCTCTACGGCAACTTAGCTACTATTCGTATGCCTGCTTCGCAGAAAGCTGCCTTTATTAGCCCTGAGCGACTAGACTTAAGCCCTTCACCAGACAAGCAGTCTAGAAAAGTCAGAAGAGATCGCTACAGCAATCAATTTTATTACCCCTCTCAACTTCTGGGTACTGGTTGGGAAGTCCCCATTCCCTTCCAAACTAGCGAGACGCTAAGTTTAGCCCTACTCGCGGACACTCTGAAAAAAGAGGTGCAGAGATGGGAAGGGCCTGGCCTTGCTGATAGTCTGCCAGTATTTTATTCTGGGCATATTGATAGTTTGTACCAGTATCTTCTTATCAACAGTGATAATTTTTTTGCCGAGCAGATTCTGCTAATGAGTGCAGCTCAAAAATTACCGAAAGTCAATAGTGATCTGATGATTCGTTACAGCTTGGACTCTTTGCTCAGCCCCCTACCCGATCGTCCACGCTGGGTCGATGGAGCTGGTTTAAGTAGATATAACCTAGTCAGTCCAAGAGATCTAGTTTGGATTTTGAATGAATTATACCAAGAAATGGAGACGGAACGCTTGCTTAGTCTCCTGCCTGCTGGTGGAGAATCTGGGACCTTGGAAAAATACTATGCAGGAGAAAATGGACCATATGTCTTTGCCAAGACGGGCACTCTGAGTAACAATCATAATCTCAGTGGATACCTTAAAGCAAAAAGTGGTAGAGTGCTCATCTTCAGCATCAGGCTTAATCACTACTCCTTTTCGTCAAGCGTGGTAAAACCCCATATCGAAAAGCTCTTGCTTGACCTTTATGAGCATTACTAGCACCAGAAATTAAAGTAGTACTTCACTACCTTGACGAGTCGAACTTTCGTTGAACTTTTGCACTACTGCCTTTTCCAGATCAATCCCAAGTCGGCTAGACAATAAATCGGCATATATCACCAAATCTGCTATTTCGCGACCTACATCATTAGGGTCGATTTTATCTCCCTTTCGCATTTTAACGATCAGGTTGCAGACATCGCCAGTCTTGCCAGCAAGAGCAGTAGCCCAATCAGTGGGGCTCCATTCATCTAAAGAAGAGGAGTTTTCTTCGCATCGTTGTCGGTTAGCCCGAGAGAGTCGACGGAGGCTTAACATGATGGTAGTTGAGTTTAGGGGTTGAGTTTGGCTAACTAAAAAGTCCGTATAATTCTCCTTTTACGCGGTTGATAATAATACCGAGGTGTTCAGGATTGTCTCTAAAATTGGTTTCTGCTACATGTACATCAAGTTTCTTGCCATATCCGTAGGATTCAAACCAAGCTTCGTAGCGTTCATTCAATCGTTTGAGATAGTCTAATCGAATGGAATCTTCATAATTTCGACCGCGGCTTTGAATTTGCTCCACCAAAGTGGGGATATCAGCTCTTAAGTAAATCAGCAGATCCGGTGGTTGTACTAGGTCAGCAATAGACTCAAAAAGTTCCTTATAAGTCTGGAAATCACGAGAACTCATCAGCCCCATAGCGTGAAGGTTAGGGGCAAATATTTGAGCATCTTCATAGATAGTCCTGTCTTGAATGACATTTTTGCCTTCCTTCCTAATTTGGATAACCTTTTTGAGTCGAGAATGCAAGAAGGAAATTTGTAGATTAAAGGACCAACGCGGCATGTCAGAATAAAAATCTAACATGTAGGGATTTTGGTCATTATCTTCGTATTGGGCCTCAAAACCAAAATATTTGGCCAACAAATAACTAAGGGTGGTCTTTCCTGCACCTATATTTCCAGCGACTGCAATATGCATGCTTAAAATTAGCTAAAATTCCCCTCTAAAAATACACTTTAAAAAAATAGGAGCTTGGAAATTTTTCTTTCTCCAAGCTCCTATTTGAGCATTCATATGAAATAAC
>CAZHOC010000836.1:0-3516 GCA_964534295.1 uncultured Bacteroidia bacterium
AGATGCATGCAAAGCTCGTCGACCCTGTAGGGAAATAACAAGCTACGTTTCCAAACACAAAGGATCACCTGCTCCTTTTTAAATAGAAATTGCTGCTCGGGACTTTGGTAATACAGCATTTCTGTATCATTATCGAGTTCCAGTTTTCTATTTTCTTCGCGTTTCTCAAAGCGGTACAGCATCCAAAAACCGAAGACATAAAAAATTCCAAAAACACTCAGCGCACTAGTCAAGCTAACCAGCACTCGAACATCCGCCTGCAAAGCTGCTGCCCCCAATCCTACAATCAGGCATACCAGGGCGGCATTGCCGACCCAGCTGATGGGTTTGGCACAATAGGCCAATTGTTTTTGACTAAGTACAAAAGTACCCTCCAAAGGGAGGTGATAATTCTTGACACTGACAGGGCTGGGGGGATCAATATGAGTAGAGCGTTGAGGCATAATGGTATACCAAATTGTATATTCCAAATATAGGTAATATCCATTAATTAATCTAAACAGAATCCAAAGGGTACTTACATCTTGATTTTTAGATATTTTTCGTAAATTGTCAAACCCTGCTATGCTTTCGGCGTAGAAAAACGAAGCACAAAAACGAACCTTAGCATGCACAAACCCGCAAATCTACTCTACGTCAGTTTCGCATTTCTGACTTTCATCATGTGGACCCCTTTGGTGGTTTTGGCCCACATAGTCCTCAAATTGGTAACTAATCCGCAAAAGCGCTTACGTCTGATTTATAAAGTGCATCGCGTATGGATTGCTATTTGGGAAGCGTTAAGCCGTATTCATATTGAGGTACAAGATCATGAAAAGCTTGAGCCTGAGCAGACCTATATGTTTGTAGCTAACCACAACAATATGCTAGACATCCCTGTGGTGGGGTCTTGTATTCAACACCCTTGGAAAAGTCTCGTCAAAAAAGAAATCCTAGACATACCGATCATTGGTTGGATCATCGGCAATATCTCTATTCCGGTGGATCGTTCTAGCAAAGCGAGCCGCGGTAAAAGTTTGGTGGGCATGGTCCAAAACCTTCGTGATGGGATCTCTATATTAGTATTCCCTGAGGGAACGCGAAATCGGAGCAATGAAGCGTTGAAAAAATTTCATGGGGGAGCCTTTCGCGTGGCGATCAAAGCCCAAGTACCCATCATGCCGATCATATTGATAGGTAGCAGAGAATTACAGCCTGTCGATACCATCGAATTTTATCCTGGAAATATCCAAATGCGATTTTTGGATCCTATCCCCACAAAAGGGCTCAAAAGTAGCGATGAGGCCATGTTAAGAGACAAAGTGCACCAGATTATGGAGGCTGCATTGTTGGAGAATGATCCGTATTTTCAACCAAAATTTGGAAATACCGTACATTACCCTATCTGACAATAGGAGCTTTTCCCCTACATGCGTCTACTTCAACAAGCTATTAGGGATCGTTACGTTCATCTTGATGAAAGAAACGATACCATCACCTACCTCCCGCAAGGGAAATCCCGCAAATACAGCAATCCTGAAGAGCAGGTCCAGCTAGAAACTTATCTGGATCTCATCTATCACTTTGGCTACCCGCCAGAATATATCAGGGTAAGTGAGCGAATGAAAATTGGCTCAGAAACCCGAGAAGCAGATATCGTGGTTTATCGGGATAAGGATTGTAAAGACCCATTGGTCATCGTAGAGTGTAAAAAATCGAAGATTTCGGATCGGGTATTTTCGGAGGCGATTGATCAAGGTTTTTCCTATGCTGCCGCCACAAATGCAGAATTTGTTTGGGCAACCTCTGGAGATAGGGATGCTTATTTTCAAGTCCTCAATGAGGCCATCATGGAGCGGGACAGCAATCGCATCCGGCGCATCCCTTCCTTTAAAGAAAAAGGCAAAAGCAAACGTCCTCGAAAGACTTGGCGGCAAAGACTTTATTGGTGGCAGCAGCGTCCAGTGGCTAGTGATACAATGGTATTTAGCATTGTACTGCTCATCACAACCATAGTGTTGTCTAAAGTTACTGTAGAGTTTTTGCCTGAGATTTATGAAGTAATTAAGCCCTACTGGGAACGCTTCAACTGGACTTTTAATGCCTTGTTTAATGTTATGGCTGTCTTATCCATGCTGGTAACGCTTGGCTTTGGCAGAATTTTTATGCGCTCCCATCAATTTTATCAGGCGACGGCGACGAGGCGGAGGGTGATTTTATTATTGATTGCGATAGTGTTGTTTGTTCCAGTATGGTTTATCGGTACTTCCAATAGTGATCCGCAATGGTGGACCTGGCAGCATTACCATAATATGGATTACCCCATCATTATCTACCTCTGGCCTTATTTTAAGGCGATGCCTTTCCAATTTTTTACGATGTACGGCCTAATCTGGCTTTTGAGCAGAAAATAGACGTTTTACAGCTAAGAGATTCGATGGGGTGTATGCAATACACCTACGAATGTTATCTCTAAAGATCCTTGCTCGATGAATTCGTCTATGCCCATTCATTCGGCTGGGATGACGGATGGGAGCAATAAGCCTGCGGCTCGATAAATTAATCAGTCATGCCGGAAGGTGAAGCAGGAGCATATCCGGTATCTTTCTTGGGTTCCCTGCTGCGCAGAACGTTTAGCTCTTGCGTCCTATCTAATAGGTCCCTACTAGTAAATTGCCCCATTGTAGGGGCGCGCATGCATGCCGCACCCATGGAAATAATCGTTCTGCGAAGCAGCAAAAAAGAAGTATGGCCCAAGAAAAAATAAATTTCTTGGACACAGAAAGCTAAGTCTGTTTGATTGACTAGCGGGCTACTTTGACTTTAGAACGAGGTGGACGACGATGCTCTGGTCGCTTAGCGGGATTAGGCACCCGCAGCTTACGCATCTCAGGAGAAACCAGTTCTACCTTGACTTCTTCCTTCTTCTCAGTTTCGATCTCAGGGTTTTGCGCGCGCATTTCGGCTTGGGCGATGACGTCAAGGACATTGTCCATACCAACGCTAATCCCTTTGGAACGGAAAAAATCGGAAACCCCCACTGCTAGTTCCTTGAGTCGAATTTCCTGTTGGAATTTACGACGAATCAATAGCAGCGCTTCATAAGATCGGGCAGGCTTGCCATTGACGGTACATTCGAAGTAAGCAGCATGCTCACGAGGAATGAGAAAGCTAGCAAAGCGGCCCCACTTATTGTACTTAGGATAGTTTTCGATCAGACCGATCAAACCTCGAAGTAGTACAGCGGGATCAGTATTACCAAACACGCTAGTATCGATATTTTGATGACTGAGAGAATTTTGTTCGATAACAATTTCATCTCGCAGTTCTGCGAAATGAGAAAGAAGCGTTTTCAATTCGAGGGCATCTTGGGGTAATTGTGAATTCTGACGCATCGTCTTGTTAGGAAGTGATTAATGTGGTTAAAGAATTTGACGCAGGTCTGAGAGCTTAGTCACCTTAGGAATCTAATTGCCTTTAATAGATTGATAGTAAAAAAGCCCAGGGGTTAAAGTGATGCTGTAACAATTTGGTGTT
>CAZHOC010000837.1:0-3507 GCA_964534295.1 uncultured Bacteroidia bacterium
CTTGTGTCGGTTTGGTGAATCTGATGAAGCAGTAAAGGTATTGGGGGAACTTGTCCAATCAGATCAGCCTTGGCTAGCGCTTCAGGCTGCCCGTAGTATTCAACTGATTGGCGAGGACGCCCGTCCGCTCATTCCGATCATGCGTGAAGTGCTGAAAAGTCAATTAGGGGAGCCTGGAAAACGACTCAAGTATAAGGACTTTAATTTTGCCGCTTTTACTAGCTGGGCCCTTGAATGGGCTGTTCAAGAGATGGGCGAGTCAATAGAATAAAAATTGTCTGGAATAGAGCCTTGATAACATTAATGAAGAGTTTGTGATATATAAACCATTTCCCCCTAGTCTGGTAGTATACGCAAACACTCATCATGAAAGCTTATTCCCCTCAGATATTTTTCATCCTCATATTACTTTTTTCACTACTATCCTGTAAAGATAAAGGCCTAACACCCTCAAGGGTTATCAATACATTTCTTGCTGACCCCATTGGTATTGATGAGGAAGCAAAGATTTTATTGTACAATGGGGAGAATATTGATCCGACTACTGCCTCTTTGTTTTTAGACGGGGATCAAATCATTATTTCAAGCGATACTTCCAACGAGCTATCACTTGGAGATCCTTATAATTCTGAGTGGAGGAATAACACCTATCAGTTTTACCGCACCGAATTACCAATCCTGAAAATCCAGACAAGAGAGCGCGCAGAAATAAGTGAGGAATATGAGTCTTCACAATTCAGCTTGATAGAAAATGGGCAGATTACTCTTGAGGGTAATCTTGGTCTTAGGCTAAGAGGTAATACTTCTCTTAGCTTTCCTAAAAAATCATACAGATTAGAGCTTTGGGAGGATACTGATGGCCAAATTAATCAAGATGCGAGCCTGCTCGATATGCGCAATGATGATGATTGGCTGTTAGACGGGATGTGGAATGAACCGCTATCCATAAAATATAAAAGCGCTATGGAATTGTGGTTAGCCTATGGCAGGCTAAATGATGATGATATTGAGGATATATTGTTGGGCGCTTCAAGAGAATATTGTGAGTTATTCATTAATGGGGAATATAAAGGACTCTATTACCTAGGAGAACGCTTAGACCGTAAGCAATTGAAGTTGGATAAATGCACTTCCTCCTTGGACGGGGGCGAGCTATATAAGGCTAAGGCATGGGATGAAGCCGTGATTGCATTTTCTCTCCCCAGCTTTGATAATAACAGCCTATTTTGGGGAGGATATGAGGTGAAATATCCTCAAGAGCAAGGCAAATATGATTGGCAAAAATTAAAGGAATTGATAAGTTTTTTTACGGATAACCCCTCCAATGATTTTGAGGGCCTTTATCCTCAAAAAATAGATGTCGATAACCTAATCGACTACTTCATTCAGATCAATCTGATTTACGCCTTTGATAATGCCGGTAACAATGTTTTTATAGCACGGAAAAATCAAACTAGTCCCTACTATTTTGTCTCTTGGGATTATGACGCTACTCTTGGTATTGGCATCAATGGTGATAATGCTGCTATCCAAGATAATCTAATTAGTCATCCTGTGACGAATCGTTTGCTCTCCAGCGCTTCCTTTAAGGAGAAACTAAAGATGAGGTGGAATGAGCTAAGAAGTAGTCAGCTTACTTATGAGACGATCATCTCCTACTACCAAAACAATCATTCGATTTTACTGAAAAACAAAGTCTACCAAAGAGAAGCAAGCCTCCCGAATTTGGACAAAGCTGATCCAGGAATAAACGCGATGCTTTACTTAGAAGAAACCTTCAAGGAAAGACTAGAGTATTTGGATGAGGCCATAGGAAATCTATAGACAGCTGTATTTCGTTGGTTTTGGCTAGATGAAAAAAATCAGCCCCACCCTCGCTTTTTGGCAAAGGGCGGGGCTTTAATATCTTTAAAAATTGAAAGCTAGTTTAACAGAGCGCTTTTCTATTCTCCAATTTCATCTATGCGATCAAAAACAGAATAGTCTCCCTTAGGATCTGGGCCATAGGCATTGGCACCAGTATCTCCCTCTGAGACTAAGAATATCAAGAGAATGATATCACCTACTAAGGGTACAAAGCGAATCATAAACCACCATCCGCTGCGATTCGTATCGTGTAGTCTTCTTACCAACACGGCGAGAGTTGGAATGATCGTGGCCAGCACATAAATCAAGACTACTATTGCGCCAAAATTAATGCCCATTGCTTCCTGTGCAAGCGAACTAGAAAAGCCTAAAGCAAACAAAATCAGTATATGAAAAAGGATATACATCCAATACTCTTTACGGCGGGCCCTTCCCGTAAAATCAAAGTAACTTTTTAAGGCCTTTAGGTACCATTCCATAGCTAAAATTATTGTGTTTACATGAAAAATTTGGCAAAATGGGGTGCTTTACCGTTTGTGTTTTCTTACAATAAAATTAGCCCTTTTTAAGCTGTTTCCCAACCTAAATGTGCTAAGGCCTTTCGGAAATCTGCCGGTACTTTGGCCTTCAGGGATAAGCGTTCCCCGCAGGGGTGAACAAAAGAAAGATACTGGGCGTGCAACAATAATCTGGCAATCTCCCAATGATCCCGCCAATAGTTGTTGTGCTTGACATCCCCGTGCTTTTTGTCGCCGATGATAGGATGCCTGAGATGGGAAAAATGCCGCCGAATTTGATGAAACTTACCCGTTTCTGGTTTGGCTTGGATTAGACTATACCTTGCTGTTTCATAACGTCCGATTGCCACCTTTAATTCGGTCTGTTGGAGACGTTCGTAGTGGGTGATGGCTTTTTGAGGCTCCTGCGGAGAACGATTAGTCAAGGCATAATCAATCGTCCCCCGCATGGGTAAATATCCTCTCACAATGGCCAGGTAGGACTTATCTACCTGCTGTTCCTGAAACTGCTTGCCTAACAAACTAGCCGTTTCGCTATCCTTGGCAAAAAGCAATAGTCCGGATGTGCCGCGGTCTAATCGATGAACCGGAAACACCTTCTGGCCGATTTGATCCCTTAACAATTGTAGCACAAATACCTTGTCCTCACTGATCCGTGTTCGATGCACCAAAATGCCACTGGGCTTATTGATCGCAACGAGCTGCTCATCTTCAAATAGAATCGGAAAGGGATCAAACATAGCGCAAAGCTAATCAAATCATTCTGTAGATCGCAGGCGCAAGAACAAGCGCGATCCAAGCAACATAATCGCCCCTATGCCCATGGAAACTAGGACCTTGTTCAAGATACTGAAGTAGCTGAAGTCATAGAGAACCAACTTAGCGAAGCCAATCGCAAATAAAACCATCGAAAAACGAACGAAACTAGTCTTAGCAAAGCGACGACTGCTAAATAATAGTACTACCGCATGAATGACGATTAAAGCTGTCGCGGCAGGACCTGCTATCTCATCAGACCCTCCCACAATGATGGCTTGAAAGGGTAGATAAAACATGGGCAGCAGCAAGTGAAATAACCATGGATTGATGTCTACGCTTGGAAAAGCAAAGGCTTTTTTCTGCT
>CAZHOC010000838.1:0-3504 GCA_964534295.1 uncultured Bacteroidia bacterium
TTTGACTGGTCTACTCATGCTCGGAGGCACAAAAGTGTGGCAGGTGATGGGAAATATTCATGCTCTTTATATGGCTGCCCAATCCAGAGAACAAGAAGCTTTGAGTTTGAGATATTCATTAGATCACGATCTATTCTTCTATTCAGATTGGCAACTTTCAAAGCAGGAGCTATATCATCTAGATGAGAAAAATGATACTTTCATAAAGTACAGATTCAAGTCAAAGGAGGTAATAAGAAAGCACCTCCACCACGCAGACACATTCAGATTTTCTCTATATGTCCAACCTTTTGGAGATGATGCTGTTTTGTCTCTAGTTGATAGCAATGCGTCGGTGTGGTTTCAGCAAAAATGTTGGACTTTGGCGCATGCGGTACCCTAAATAAATTGCTGTAATATGACTTTTGAATTCAATATGCATAGCTCCTTGCTTCTGATTGGGTTCACCCAAGGGATAATCTTCAGCCTTTTATTGCTGCTCAGATATGGGAAGGAAAGGAAGTTATCCGACTTACTATTGGGCTCATTGATCCTTCTTTGTTGTTTTCGGATCAGTCAATATATGCTAGGTTTTGCGGGTTGGTATGACACAAGAGATGGGTTAACGAGTTTCATGTTTTACTTCCCGTTTCACAATTTATTTCTTATTGGGCCAATAGTCTATTTCTATTTTTTGAGTGTTACGAACCAACAGTTTCGCTTTCAGCGAAAGCATGTTTGGCATTTCATACCGGGCGGAATCTATCTCATAGTCTTTGCAGGCATATTTTTGTGGGATGTGGTAATACAACACTGGCTGATCGGCAACGAATTTGTGTATTTCAACAATACTAAAGGCTTTGCCCGCGAAGCTTGGGAGATGTATTTCTCTGGCGCTTACAGCACCATCAGCATATTGCACATTATCCCTTATTTACTGCTAACCCTAAAGACCTATCGTAAATACAAAGCCTATTTGGTGAGCAATTTTGCCAATACGGAGGGAATATCTTTTGGCTGGCTAGCAAATATGCTATATGCCATTCTCATTAGCCTAGGCCTAATTCTTGCCATAAGTCTTTACTCAGATTTAGTACAAGATTTAAGCTACACCCAATATTGGATTACTCATATCTTATTGTCGGTTATGGTATATATAGTCAGCATCGTGGGCTATCGTCAAAGTGAGCATCTGCCAAGACAATTGGCCTTTGAACCAGAACAGTTTGAAGAAGTGGTTCCAGTAGCAAAAGAAGAAAAGGAAGTCATGCCTGACCTGATGCTTTGGAAGCAGAAGATCCAGCGACTATTAGTGGATGACAAAATCTACTTACAACCGCAGCTGACTTTATCTGATGTTGCCAAGCAATTGGAAACGAATACTTCGGTCCTGTCAAAAGTGATTAATCTCGGCTTTGAGATGAATTTCAATGATTTGATTAATCATTGGCGCGTAGAGGCTGTAAAAAGCAAGATGGAAGATCCCAAATACAGTCATTTGACCTTAGTAGGGATTGCCTTAGAATGTGGCTTTAACTCCAAGGCAACTTTCAATCGTGCTTTCCGGAAGTTTACTGATTACAGTCCTCGCGAGTATATGCAACAACTTAGCCCAGCAGCTTAACTAGCTCATTTTGGCAAAATAGGTCTTAGCGGCTTTGTATACTCTCGGTGATAAGTAAATCGCAGATAGAACCGTCGGAATCGTCATCAAAGCATACATCCCATCAATCAAAGCTAGAGCCGCATCAAGCGTAGCAACTGCCCCAAAGACAATAGAAATCACGTAGAAATACTGATAATACTTCTGATATTTGGCCCCTGCCAAGAAGTTCAGGCATTTAGTTCCATAATAGGAATAGGTAAAGAGCGTCGTTAGAGAAAAGACCAATACGCAAAGCGTCAAGACCCAGCGGCCCATTCCAGGCATAGCACTTTCAAAAGCTTTTAAGGTAACGGTAATCCCCTCCGTCCCACCATCCTTCCATACTCCTGAGATGATAATGGCCAAGGCAGTAAGGGTACAGACCAATACTGTGTCGATGATGGGTCCGAGCATCGCGATCAATCCCTCACGAACGGGTTCCTTTGTCTTGGCCGCACCATGAGCCATAGGTGCCGTACCAATGCCTGCTTCGTTAGAAAAGGCGGCTCGCCGAACGCCTGTCAAAATCAGGCTACCTAAGGCACCTCCCATGACGGCCGACCCAGTAAATGCATCTTCAAAGATCAGTTTGAAGGAAGGGATAATTTCTCCTGCGTTTACAACCAGGATATAGGCTACCGCCAACAGGTATAGCAGTACCATAAAGGGTACCATGCGGCCCGCTACAGCACCAATTCGCTTAATACCCCCAAACATCACGGCTGCTACTAATCCGCTTATTATAAGACCAATTACTGCATTGCTTTGCCAATTGTTAGTGAATCCTGCTGGACTAAGGATCACATCCTGTATCGTAGCGGTCAATTGATTGGCTTGAAAAAGAGGCAAGCATCCAATCAAACCTGCTAAGGAGAAAAAAACCGCTAATGGCTTCCATTTGAGCCCCATTCCTTCTGTGATCACATACATGGGACCACCTTGCAGTTTGCCCTCAGTATCCTGACCACGGTACATGATGGCCAAGGTACAAGTAAAGAATTTTGTGGCCACACCGACTAAAGCACTAAGCCACATCCAAAATATTGCCCCAGGACCGCCAGTAACAATCGCTACGGCTACTCCAGAAATATTGCCCATCCCCACTGTAGCAGCCAGTGCAGTAGATAAAGCCTGATAATGATTTATATCTCCCGGATCATCGGGGCTATCATATTTACCTCGTAGGATCTGAATCGCATGCCCGAGATATCGATAAGGAAGCAAACGAGAGAAAAGCAAGAAAAACAGCCCCCCTCCAATCAAAATAATCAACAAAGGGTAGCCCCAGGCATAATCGCCAAAAGTGATTAAGGCAGCTTCTATTTTTTCTCCTATACTCATTTTTTGAATCGGTAATGGATTTCCCATCTGTACAAAGCCCGCCCAATAAAAGGGATGAGCTAATGAGGGCGATTTGACTGCTGTAAGATATTTAAGTTTTGCTTCCCGCAAGGCCTCCGCTTTGCTTTTTCCTCCTTTTAAAGATTGATAGAAGTCTAGCATAAGTTCGCTGGTCGCCTCATCAGGCACCTTCCATAAACTCATCAAAGTACTGGGACATCCGGCATAGGCAAAAGCACGCGAAAGACTCATCACGCCTTCTCCTGCAAGTAGCTTACCGTAGCCGGTATTACATGCACTCAGAACGGCTAATTGGGCTGGCACACGGAGGTTATACAATTCAGCTGCGGTGAGCAGGCCATCAGATGTGGTATCTCCTCTTTGGGTAAAAACTAGCTTTGAGTATAGTGGATCTCGATCATCTAGTAAAGCGTGCATAGCTAAATGCAAAATCGAATAATCCTCCGTTTTGGCTTTAAAATTTGACTCAGTCGCTTTACCGTCCAAGAAAGCATCTCCTTCAAGCAGGGAAGCGATAT